>JAADHM010000106.1 GCA_013151855.1 FCB group bacterium
AACAAGAGGGTTTGTTGCCGAACTTTTGTTACTGATTATTGATGAAGGGGGGAGTATTCTTTCTTTGTCAAGAGGTAGTTATCACGCAAAGTCAGAAGCATTTTTCCCCTTAACAAAATCTTTATTCTCAATCTTGGCTTTATACAACTCCTGACCAACTCGATAATAAACATCATTATTCTCTATCCATAAAACTTGACTATCCTTGCCAAGATGAACTGTAAATTGAGTCAAATTAACGGGATCAACCAAAACAACTTCTTCGCTCAATACTGCAGAAAAATTTGTTGTAAAATTCGTCTGTGGATTCTTACTGGCAATCGTGCCTATCAATAAACCATTTATAAATTGTAGATTAGTCTCTATTCCTGGTACAAGTATCGAAGTCCATTTGTCATTTTTGTAATTATATATTAAAAGTTCCCTGTACTTTAAATCGTTTCTTTTGATGTTGCGATAGGTCTTGGTTGAAATGAAATTTCAAGAGTAACCTATCGCTAAAATCTGTCAGGTCGAAGATACGCTGTGGCAGACGAGGACGTCTGCCGGTTACAAAATTGGATTTGTTTCCTTTTTTATCTAAAATTAACGATAAAAAAAATTGAAATGGTGTTTATTATTAGCTAACTTAATAGTTCTAAAAATGGTATGATAAATAATTGAATTTAACAAGGATAAATCCAAATTGACCAATTCCATCCCTTCTGAAAAGAAATATTCCAAAAGGACGTTAATTACAGCTATCATAAAATATTTGCTGATTGCGGTCATAATTTATTTTGCCGGCAAAAAATTAGCCGATAACTGGCAGGAAGTCATTCATTACCCTTGGCATATAAATTGGTTTTATTTGATTATTTCCATTATTATGCAATTATTCACTTATGCCTTGTTAGCGCAGGTCTGGTGTTTTATCATTGCCGGTTTCGGTTATCGAGTTTCGTTGCCGGATGCCTATAAAATTAGCTACATCGCCAATTTGGGCAGGTACATACCGGGGAAAATATGGCCTGTTTTTGGTATGATTTATTTGGCTAAAAAAATCGATATTAAAGAAGAAGCCGCTATGACTTCGTGGGGGTTGGCGCAGATGTTTGCCATTCCGGCATCACTATTGGTATGTTTTATAGCCATTTTGTTTTATCCTCAACTTTTCGATAGACACATAAGTAATTTGTTATCTTCCGGTATTTATATGGCTACTTTTTTAATCTTTCTTATTTCCCTATTAATGGTACTCATCCCCGATAAAACCCTTTTTATTTTTAACCAAATACTCAAGCTGTTCAAAAGACCCCAAGTTCAATTTAAACTAAGCAAGATGGTGGCACTAAAAGTTTATCTTGGCTATTTTATCAGTTGGGTTTGTTTTGGTTTTTCTTTTTGGTTATTTCTTCATGCCATCATTAAAGAGCCCCGGATTCCCGTTATTGCCGGCATAGGCGCTTTTGTTATCGCTTATCAAATAGGCTATTTGACCATTTTCTCGCCGGGTGGTTTGGGGGTGCGCGAGCTTACCTTAACAATGGTACTCACCCCGTTTCTGGGTCCGATTGCCGCCGGAGTGGCCATCGCCTCACGACTGTGGAACATGACCAGTGAGATAATTGCTGCTTTAATCGCTTTAAAAATAAAATTATCCAAAAATTTATAAAAAACTCTTTAAATTGCTATATCGTTTAAAATAGACTTTTTTAGAAAATATTCTTGTTAGAAAAATCAAAGATTGAAACTGAGTATAAAAAAAAGTGTATAAAAAGGAAATTGTTAAAATATGGAGGTTTAACATGAATAAGACACATCTGAAATTGGTCATCGTCGTTTTGGTCATCTTTGCTTTTGGTTACATGTTTCTTCCCAGCATTCATTCCATTACCAAACAACCAGCATCGGCGACAGCAGCAACCACCGCTTCGGCTTCCATAGCATCTACTTCCCCTGCTGTTTCCATTGAAGATCGCCCCCTAACGACTTTGAGAGATTTAAACCAGGCTTTTGCGGATATCGCCAGTACGGTTAAGCCTACGGTGGTAACCGTATTCACTGAAAAGACCCTAAGAATCAGACAAAACCCTTTTTTCTCACCCTTCTTTTTTGATTTCTTTAACGGTCCTCAAGGTCATAATAATATTCCGGAACAAAATTTTCATCAGCGCGGTCTTGGTTCGGGCGTTATTATAGCTTCCGATGGCAAAATAATTACCAACAATCATGTTATCGATGGTGCCGATAGTATTTATGTCCGCACTTATGACAAACATAAATATTTGGCAAAAGTGATTGGTGCCGATCCTAAAACCGATATTGCCATTATCAAAATTGATGCTAAGAACTTACCGGTAATAAAAATTGGCAACAGCGACAGTTTACTTGTAGGTGAAATGGTCATGGCTATCGGCAGCCCTATGAGTGAGAACCTCGCTTATACCATTACTCAAGGAATTGTCAGTGCCAAAGGACGTTCGAACCTGGGTTTGGCTGATTATGAGGACTACATCCAAACTGATGCCGCTATTAACCCCGGGAATTCCGGCGGTGCTCTGGTCAATTTGAATGGCGAACTGGTTGGTATCAATGCTGCTATCGTAACCAAAAGCGGTGGCTTTCAGGGAATTGGGTTTGCCGTACCGGTCAATATGGCGATGAATATTATGAACTCTCTTTTGAAAAACGGAAAAGTGGTCAGAGGTTGGTTGGGGGTTACGATCCAAGATATTAACGATGCTATCGCCAATGCCATGAACCTCAAAGAGCACAACGGCGCTCTTGTGGGCGATGTCTTAGCGAACAGTCCCGCCGATAAAGCCGGTATGAAAGCGGGAGATATTATTATTAAAATGGATGGGGAAAATATTCCCAACTCTTCTTTATTACGTAACAAAGTTGCTTCCACCGCTCCGGGAACCAAGGTGAATTTCACCGTTCTTCGTGATGGGAAAGAAGTAGATTTATCGGTGCGTCTGGGTGAAATTCCTTCCAAATATAGTCAGGGTACGTTAAGCAGTAATCTTGAAGATCTATTAGGATTTCAGGTTAGCAATTTCAGCAATGCTCTGGCTAAGAAATATAACCTCGACCCTAATTTAAACGGTGTCGTGGTCACTCAAATAGATCCCAACAGTCAAGCTTATATGACCGGCTTACGAGAAGGGGATTTAATCCGCTCCGTAAACAAAAGAAAAGTTGATAATGTTGAGAATTTTAATAAGAGCTTAAAAGGTTTCCAAAAAGGCGATACCATCCTCCTGCGCATTCAACGCGGAGAGAGCGGTTTCTATATCGCCTTTACTTTATAAATACAAATTTAACATTTCCTCCACAAGGTTAAAAAACCCCTCCTTATGAGGGGTTTTTTTATTAACATCATCAAACCTGTTTTATAATAAAAAGAAAGAAATAAAAATAATCGGAGCTAATCTTTTAATCAATTCTCAACGATGATTTATTGTCTCTTGTAAGATATATTTTCCAATATCAAAGAATTTATTTCCTTCAAAAGATAGTTAAATAAACATCTAACCACCCTTATCGCACAGCTAACATAGTGTCATACAGCGTATTATGACGATTGCCGCTATATTGGCATACCTTTTGATATCTCTATTAAATAAATAGAGATACTTAAGGAGTTGCTAAATGTACAAAATCAAATACGCTAAAAAGAAAAATAAAAAATCTTCCCCTTTTTTTGCTATCGTTCCCAGCGGGAAATTATTGGTCATGATTCTTACCAGCCCAGCCCCAAAGCGGTTTTCGATAAATTCAAAAGAAACTCTCGCAACGTTAAAAATATTTATACCGTCAATAATAATTAGTTCATCCTTAAAAAGTTTTTCAAGTTGTTATTTTATAAAGTTCATTTTTGTATTTAAAGGGCCACAACAAAAACGATAAAAATAAAATAATACTCTTATATATCAACAATATCCATACTTCTTAAGGAAGAACTATGTAGGCATATCTTATTTCGGTTTAAGACATAAGCTATTATTCCATTATTTTACGATAGGATAGTTTACCAAACCCTTGTATCAAGCATGCCACATACAACACCAATACCCATATCGGTTTGGTGGCGTGATGTATCAACGATGTGGCAAAGCCCCAGTGCCAGTCCGGGTCGTTAAAAGCTCCATGGAAAAAAGTTATATCGTAAAATGCGAAGGCGGTGGGAAGAGCAATAGCTACCGAACAAATCAATAACAAGCGAGGGTTTATCGCCTTAGAAAGATACAAAAATAAAAGTCCAAAAATTAACAAAGAATAAGTATGTTCCCAAATATCTTTGTAACCCAGAAGATAAGTTGCCACCCATAAAAAAATTAACAATTCCAGTTGTTTGCTTTTTCTTAAGCGATATGTCAACCATAACGATAAAAGAACAAAAACATAGGGAATAGCTCGGATTAAAAAATCGTTCCACCAAGGGAGCTGATAAAGGGTATAAAGTTTGCTGTTGGGAAGGTGATGAAGATGGGTGCTGATAGTCAACATTAAGGCATAGAACCCTTGATTGCCGGCGTGAACCAAAAAACCGGGTTGCGCGGCGTAACCATCGAAATTAACACGTACAAAATTGACCCAGTCACCGGGATGCATAAGAAAATAAGGCAGAGCCAAACCTATTATAATAACCAAAGCAATTACGACCATTTTCTTTTGTTTATCGAAGAATAAAAGGGGTAAGAATAAAAGACCAATCGGTTTTATTAAGATGCTCATAATAAATATAATAAAAAACTTTTTAAACTCCTGTTGACGATAAAAATAGAAAGCCACCAAAAGCAAAGTTCCCGTGATAAAAGAAGTGTTGCCCATATAAACTTCAAGGTAATACGGCGAAAAAAAGACCAATAAAAAACTTATGATTATAAAATGCCGTTTGTTGGCAACTATTTTGTGGGCAAAAA
>JAADHM010000054.1 GCA_013151855.1 FCB group bacterium
AGTTAGCGCGCAAGATGCTTAAAGAAAAAATGAAACGCCAAAAACAAAACCCCAAACAACAACAGCAACAAAAGCAGAAACAGCAACAGAAAAAACAACAGGGCGATAAAAATAAACAGAATAAGAAAAATCAAAAACAGCAGCAACAGCAACAACAAAAAGATAAAAAACAGCAACAGCAGAAACAAAAAGAAAAACAGAACCAACAGCTTAAAAAACAAAAGAAAATGTCGAAAGAAGACGCCGAAAGAATTCTTAACGCTTTGAAAGATGATGAACAAAAAATACAAAAGAAAATTAAACGTAATGTAAAAGGTGGTAGTTATACCGGAAATGACTGGTAAAATATTTATGATAAGAAAAACATTTTCATATTCATTATTATTTCTATCGTTATTTGTTTTTTGCTACCCGCAAGTAAATGCTACCCCCAAAAATATCACCATATCCGTTTCTTTGGATCGTGATACTATCGGGATGGATGAACAAGCTACTCTTCAGGTAGTGGTTTCCGGTTCCATGCAAAACCTACCAGCTCCGCGTATTCCCACCTTGCCCATGTTTGAAGTTTATTCTCAGGGACGTTCCAGTAATATATCCATCGTCAACGGACAAGTGAGTTCATCGTTGACTTATCAATATCTTTTATTGCCCCAGAAACCGGGCACTTTTCCCATTTCACGCATATCGATAGTCTACAATAATAAAAGGTATGAAGGTAATCCGGTAGAATTAACCGTATTAAATAACGGGACAGCTACGCCCCCCAAACTTTCTTATGAATCACAAGGGAAAAACGGGCAAAAAAAGGATTATTTTTTAGAAGCCGTTGTGGACAAGAAAAATCCTTACGTTAACGAACAAGTGACTTTGACCTTAAAGTTTTATATTGCCGTCCAATACTACGGTAGTCCCGAATTAAGCGAACCGACAACAACCGGCTTTTGGACCGAAGTGTTAGGAAATAAAACACCTTATTATCAGCGTATCGGTAACCGTAATTATAAAGTTATCGAACGCCTATATGCTCTTTTCCCCACTCAAACGGGAAAGCTGACGATTGGACGAGCAGCTATCAGAACAACGGTTGCCGTACGCAATAGAAATCGAGACCCTTTCGGTGTCTTTGGTAATATTTTTAATCAGGGGCGTGATGTAACCATTCGCAGCAGACCGCTTACCATAAAGGTAAAGCCTTTGCCCGAGAAGGGGAAACCTAAAAATTTCTCCGGCACTATCGGTAAATTTAATATCTCAGCTACGGCGAATAAATATTCGGTGGAAATAAACCAACCGGTATCCGTTACCATAAAGATAAGCGGTATCGGTAATATTAAATCGGTTGCCGAACCTGTTATTCCTCAATTAAAAGATTTTCGCGTTTATAAAGAATCTTCTAATGAAAATGTTGCCAAGAGTAACGGGAAAATTAGTGGGGCTAAAATTTATAAGGAAGTTTTTATTCCCAAACGTGCGGGTAAATTACAAATACCGGCAATCAGTTTCAATTATTTCGATCCGCAGCAGAGCAAATATAAAAAAATTGCCACCCGACCTATCAATTTGAAGGTTATCGAACCGGAAGGTTATACAACCTCAACAGAGTTGCCTTACCCTTCACCGGAAATAGTAATTGGTAATAAGATTAATGATATTCGTTATATTAAGGATAAAATTGGAAAAACAAAACCTGTCGGTTCTTTGACTATTAATACTTCGCTTTATGTAATTGTTAACGGATTGCCGATAATGGTTTTTGTGGGGCTGGTTTTTATCCGTCGTCGGCGAGAAAAACTTAATGCCGATATTGGTTATGCGCGTTCTCGGATAGCATCGAAAATGGCTCGCAAACGTTTGGCGAAGGCGAAATCGATGGCGGATATAAAAATGGGAAGCGATTTTTATGCTGAGATATATAATGCTTTGATCTCTTATATTGCGGATAAGCTAAATATCTCTCCTCATGGTTTGACTATCGATAAAGTGAAAGAATTACTAAAAACAAAAACACAGAATCAATTGCTTATTGATGACGTCATTGACCTTTTTCAAAAATGTGATTACGTTAGGTATGCGCCTTCTTCCATTACTCAGGAAGATATCAACCAAGCATTACAAAAAGCGGAAAAGATTATGATTGCTTTTGAAGAGGTAAAGTTTGTATAAAAAAGCGACAATTTATTTTAGCATCATTTTTTTACTGGCTATCATACCGCAATTATCCATTTCGGCTCAAGTCGATGAGTTCAAAATGGCTAATAAGTTTTATCAAAGTAAAGATTATGACAGTGCCATCCGCTTGTATAAGAGTATCTTAAAACAGGGGAGAGAGTCGGCGGCTTTGTATTATAATCTTGGTAACGCTTATTTTAAAAAAGGTGATATTGGGTATGCCGTTTTATATTATATGAAAGCGAAGCGTCTTGATCCTTCCGATGATGACATCAGACAAAATTTGAAATTTGCCAAACAGTTTTCAAAAATACAGATGGAAGGGGTGACTCTGAATCCTATCAATAGTTTTTTTGTTAATATTGTTGATCCCTACCGTCTTAGTACTTTAGCTTGGATATCGTCAATATTTTTTATATTATTTTTTGTCTTCTTGATTATTAGATATGGAATGGGGATGAACACTATTTTTATTAAAATTGGCATTATTATTCTCTTGGTTTTATTGGTGATATCTTCAAGTTTGACTACTTTCAAATACCATAATGAATATATTATTCATCGGGCTGTTGTTGTCTCCGAAAACAGTCCTGTTTATACGGGACCATCGGATCATTCCGATATTGAGTTTGAAGGGGCTCCCGGATTAGTCGTTGAAATATTGGGGGAATCATCTGATTATTTCCACGTTTTATTTGAAAACAAACGACAAGGATGGATAAAAAAAGAGTATCTCGCTAAAATATAAGCAGATAGCTTTTTTTATTTAATTGACACTTTTTGCATAAACATCTATTTTAAATTCAAAAAGTAAGTATATTGGCATTATTATGTTTTGGAAAAAGAAACAATTCTGGGGTACTCTTATAGCAATAGCATTACTGGCTTATTGTGTTAAGGATATCAAGTTAAGTGAAATTAAAGAATTATACCAACGTATTGATATTATTTATATAGTTCCTTCTATTTTCTTTACTTTTTTGCTTTTAGTATCAAAAAGTTTGCGCTGGCGTCTTATGGTATCTCAGCATAAGGCTATTAAATATATTCGTGTTATCACCTTATATGCGGCGGGACAAATATTAAATATTGTGATGCCTGCTTTAACGGGGCAGGTGGGACGTATGTTTCTTTTTTCCAAAAATGAAGACTTAAAAAAAACTTTTGTTTTCTCTACTTTTGTTTTGGAAGTTCTTTTTGATTCTATCAGTTTTATTGTTTTTCTTTTTATAACTTCTTTCGCTTTTGTTTTTCCCGAAAAATATCGTTCTTTGGGCTATATTATCAGTGGTGCCACTATCTTTCTTTTGGTTGTTTTATATTTGGCTTTACATCATCAAGATAATATCGAATCTTTTAGTCGTCGACATTTGCGAGAGCGTCATCCCAGTTTGTATATTGGTATTAAGAAATTTGTCAGATCATTTATCCAAGGAATTAAACTGCTTCGTTCCAGTCAGCACTTTATCGGCTCGTTGTTTTATTCCTTATTAGCCTGGACCTCAAGCACGGTTGGTCATCTATTTTCTGTTCAGGTCTTTTGGATTACAATTGCCATTCGCTGCCGCGGCTACCATAATGTTAATAAATACTTTGGCGGTAATGATTCCTATTACGCCGGGAAATGCCGGCACTTTTGAATTGGCGGTAACTACCTCGTTGGCAGCCTTCTCGGTTCCTCGTTCCGATGCCATTTTATTCGCTTTGGTTCTACATTTGCTTGATTTGCTTCCTCCATCTTTGCTGGGTATCTTCTTTTTACGCTATGAAAAGGTATCCATTAAAGAAATTAAAACCAAGCATGAAGATGAATATATTTTCAAAAAAGTATCTGAAGATGGCACGTTAATTGAAAAAGAAGAAAAAGTATAATATTTATTCGATTCTTTATCCGTTTTTCTGCTTTTGTTGATATCAAATCTATAATTTCATTTGGTTAAAAACACCATTTTTGAAGGTAATCCGTTATTTATTATGACATATTATTTTCAAAAGACAACTATGGTTTGGTGTTTGAATTGATTTTGTGAAATTTTTTTAAAAATTATAAAAATTTGTGTTGACAAATTCGATGAAGTATTTATAATAGATACCTACTCGTAGGTATTTTATAGATACTGATGGGTAGGTAAAGAAAGAGAGAAGGTAAAATGTCAATTAAACAAAGTCCTAAATTATCGGCAGAGAAAAGACGTGAACAGCTTTTATCGTCTGCCCAGAAACTGTTTTTAAAAAAAGGGTATCGGCGCACCACCGTTGATGAAATAGCTAAAAAAGTGGGATTGACCAAAGGGGCTTTTTATTTTCATTTTGACAATAAGGAGCACATTTTTTTTGACTTGGTTAAGCTTGTTTTGGGAAATTATATGGCAAAAACAAAAGAAATATCCTCTCAAAATCCATCGCCCGCTGATTTTTTAAGAGTTCTTTTTGAAGAAAAGGGGGAATGTCGTAGTGATAACTTTTGTTATAATATTGACTTTTGGGTTCAGGCGATGAGTATCCCTAAAATTAAAAGATATATGAATAATTCTTTTAAAAAAGTGGTTGATAATTTTATTGATGGCGTTAGTTCGTCGGGATATAAAAACTCAAAAATAAATTTGAAAGACTTGGCGGTTTTCACTTTTTCTTTATTTGACGGTTTGTGGATTCGTCATGTGGTGCAACCATCTATCATTGATATTCCGGCACAGATTGAACTGTTTGATACTCTTTTGAAAAATAATTATCTATTTAAAAATAAAAGAGGGAATAATGAAAAATAGAATAATTATAAATATAATAGAAAAAAAATCATTAAAATTATTTATAGCGGTATGGTTCTTTTTATTGATAAGTATTTGTATGTTTGATTCATCAATCGCTACCACAACTTTGACGGTTGAAGATGTTCGTCGCATGGCTTTAAAATTTAACCGTACTTATCTGGCTGCCAAAGAAGATGTTATTAAAGCGCAGAGTGATATAACCAAAGCTCGCTCAGGTGCTTTACCGAACATAACGTTAAATAGTAATTACAACCGCAATTTTAAATTACCATCTTTCTTTGTCCAGATGGGAGATGAGCCACCGGTTGAATTTAGGACCGGTTTTAAGAATAGTTTCGGGTCTTCTCTGTCAATTCAGCAGTCATTATGGAGCGGCGGAAAAGTTTTCACGGCTCTAAAGATTGCTAAACTTTATAAAAAATACTCACTGGAAAAGGAAAAAGTAGTAAAAGCTTCGATTATATATAATGCCGAACTTTTATTTTATAAGAGTATTTTAACACAGTCAAATTTACAAGTTTTACAAAAAGCTTACGAAGCGAATAGTTATAATTTGGAAGTTGTTGAAAAAAAATATTCAAAAGGAGTGGTGCCAAAATTCGAAGTTTTGAGAGCTAAAGTAGAGAAATCAAATCTTCAGCCACAAATATTAAAAGCAAAATCCGATTTAACACTTTCGCAAAAAAGACTCAAGTCTTTTCTTGGTATCGATTTGAATGAAGATATCGTAGTTGTTGATGAAAAAGACGATACCACCCTCGCTAATTTATTGCCGTTATCATCTCTGATTGATTCGGCATTACTGGACAGACCTGAGATAAGGCAGTCAAATTATCTAACACAAATTGCCAAAAAAGGAATAAAGATTTCCAAAGGAGATTATTTTCCTAAATTGGCTGCTGTCTCCAGTTACAACTGGTCGGCTGAATCTGATAATTTCACTATGAGAAAAAATAATGTCAGGTCGTGGTCGGCGGGGATTAATTTATCTATTCCTCTTTTTAGGGGAGGGTCGACAAGAGGGGAAGTGAAAAACTCCGTTGCTACCTATCATCAGTCTTTATTGAATGCCAAACAACTGAGAGATAATGTGAAATTGGAAGTTGAAGAATCTTATGATAATATGTTACAAGCAAAAAAGGCTTTAGATATACAGGGGGAGACGATAGCCGAAGCTGAGGAGGGTCTGAAAATAGCCAACGTGCGATATAAATCGGGCGTGGGAACTCTTTTGGAAGTTCTTTCAGCTCAGACGGCTTTGACTCAGGCGAGAAACTCTTTAGCTCTGGCGACATTTATATTTCGTCAAGCTCGGGCTCAATTGAAAAAAGCAACTACCGTAGATATAGATAAAAAATAGGGAATAAACATTATGAAAAATATGATTTTACCTTTTTCCATGATATTGTTAATGACGATTTTTCTGGTTTCGTGTAATAAAAACAATGCCAACAAGGAAAATGAAAAAAAGCAAGTTATTTCGGTAAAAGTCGAGATTGTCAAACCCCAGAATGTTCAAATTAGCAGTTCTTACACAGGTTCTTTAGAGGGTGAAAAACAAGCCGTGATATATGCTAAAATTGCCGAAGCGGTGGAGAAAATAAATATTCATGAAGGGCGGGAAGTTAAAGCCGGTGATGTGATTATGACCCTTAATAAAACAGGACCGAGTTCCAGATATCAACAAGCAAAAGCGCTTTATGAAAATGCTCAAAAAATATATAAAAAAATGGAGTATTTGTATCAAGAAGGAGCGGTGAGTGAAACCCGATATGATGCCGCTAAAACCGAGTACGAAGTGGATAAAGCGTCATTTGATGCCGCCCAACAGTTGGTAGAAATAAAATCTCCAATTAATGGAATGGTCACTTCCGTAGATGTTTCCGTGGGGAATTTTATTCATCTCGGGCAAAATTTAGCTACGGTGGCATCGACTTCAAAGCTAAGAGTTAAGTTTTATGTGAACGCTTCGGAAATAAGTTTTTTCCAAAAAGGAGCTCATATTTATATAACTTCTGATGAATTCCCACAAGAAGCTCAAGGTGAAATAATTACTATTGCTTCTTCGGCTGATCCTTTGACTCGGACTTTTGAAATAGAAGCGTTGATTGATAATAGTGAAGGCTTTTTTAAACCGGGGATGTTCGTTAAAGTATTATATATTCAGAAAGAATTAAAAAATGTTATTACTGTTCCCCAAAAATCGGTTTTAATTTTTAACAA
>JAADHM010000112.1 GCA_013151855.1 FCB group bacterium
ATATAAGATAATCTTCCATCCTCTTTCTTTCAACCAGCAAGCCCAATGTAAAACATTCATTTCCAACCCGCCCCAAGAGGTGGAAGGACAGATAAAACCCAGCAATTTTTTCTGCATATTACAATGTCACCATCAAATATTTAAAAGGAAAAGATAACTTCCGTTAACCTTTTAAAAAAGAACTTATTTCTCGGTTTTTAGATAAAAAAAATGGAAAAAAGAGGATTGATGTTAAAAAAATAATAATAATTCAGTCAGAAGATTATTTTATTGAATCGGATGATAGCTGTTCTTCTTCCGGCTTGCCTTTTATCATCAAAGCGATGGGAATCAACACACAATATCCCACAACCAAAAGAATCGGTGCCAGAGTAATAGAACCACCGGCTAAAGTTATATAGCCAATTATTATCACCAACAAAGAAATAGCAAAAAGAACATAGTTTTTTTTGCCATAAGGCCATTTTTCTTCTTCGGGTTTTTTCTGTGCTCGTTTTTTTGTTTTAACTGCCATAACAACTTACCAATAAAAGATAAATAGTTTAACTTTGTCAAGAGTTTTTACTCTTTATAAATCTTTCTGTTCCCGTTTTCTTTTCAAAAACAGAATACTGTTGCCATAAACCAACCGCCCAAATAAACATCAATAACTGACGCACTTCTTCATCGGCAAAAGTAGCTTCCGTTATTGATGTAATCAGAAAAGCCACCGAAGCAATAAAAGCCGCCCCCAAATACCAGTTACTATTACCCTCCGATTTGCCGTTTATTATTCCCTTCCCTAAATAAACAAAAACGGCCAACCACATACCGATAAAAAAAATCATCCCGGGGATACCTGATATCGCCGCAATATTCAAAAAATCATCATGAGCATGAGTCAATTTTCGATAATCCGGAATATCTTTCCTTAAGTAAGAAAGATACTCATAATAAAAATTTCCCTGCCCCACCCCAAAAATCGGATGGTGTCTAATAATCTTTAACGATTTATCCCAAATAAAAAAACGTCCCGCTTCATTATATATATTTATTTCTTTGGCCGTATTGACTATAATATGATTTTTCACCTTGGGGACAACGGCCACTATTATTGCCGACAACATTAGCAATATAACAAAAGAAGCAATGATTTTCTTTTTGCCGGTTATCACCCCTAAAACAAAAAGAGCTACTAAAAGCCCTAAAATAGAACCACGACTGTAAGAAAATAAAGTTACCAAAACACTCAACAAAGATACGACCCCCACATAAATCCTCTTTTGCGCCGAGAAACTTCTCCAACCATAAGTTAAATAAGCACAGAAAAAGGCGGAAGCGGTGGCATAATAATTACCAAAGGTTAAGGGATGAGAGAAAGTTCCTTGACTCCTATAGCCATAATCGAAAGCCGGATACAAAGGCTTGCTTTTAAACCAATGAAGACCGATAAAATGCTGAAGAATTCCATAAAAAGATATCAGTCCCACCCCGATTGCCAACGCTATGATTAATTTCTGGCGATAATTTTCTTTATTAAATAAATAAATCCCTATCGGGATTATTAAAAAGAGCCATTCCTCTTTAATCATCAGCACCGATTTCAGCGGTGTTTTACCCGCTAAAGCCGCTACCAACATCCAGAAGATATACAACCCGATGAATATATACACCCACCTAAGCGAAGCTTGAAAAGGCTGATAATGCTTGATAATGATAATAACAATAAATAAAAATAATGAGATACCTAATGAAATTTGCGAGATAGCAATGGAAAAAGCGGAAGAGAAAACAAAAAGAGCGAAGAAAAAGAACAAGATATCATTTAATACTTTTTCTCGTTGATAAATCATTTAGAACAAATCGCTTTCCACCAATTCGACCAATAAATGAATAATAAAAATATGCTCCTCTTGAATACGCTGTGTTGAAGAATGGGGAATAACGATTTTGCGTTCTATCATTTTACCCAACTTACCCCCCTCATTACCCAAAAGACCGACAGTAAGGAGTCCTTTTTCGTGCGCTATTTGTACCGCTTTGATGAGATTTAACGAATTTCCCGAAGTGGATATAACAAACAGCATATCCCCTTTATTTCCCAAACCCTCTACCTGACGGGCAAAAATATGCTCAAAACCATAATCATTGCCACAAGCCGTGATAACGGCAGCATCAGTCGTCAAAGCAATAGTCGGAAGTGATTGACGGTTCTTTTGAGCAGAAAGGCGCACCACCATCTCACCGGCGAAATGCGAAGCATCGGCGGCCGAACCGCCATTACCGGCAATGAGAATTTTACCGCCGGAGCCAAGAACACCGGAGATTACCGCGGATATATCCAATAAATTTCGTGCTGTCTGCTCCATAACGGTTTTCCGAAGACGAGCCGCTTCTCCTGCTACTTTTTTTAAATATGCTATCTTCTTTTCTTTCTTCATACTACCATAGACTCCTTCAAATGGGTAGCCACAGTTAACTCCCGCAGAAAATCAAAATTATTACCTTTCTCTAATTCATTACCCACCACCACAAAAGACGCTCCCGCTTCTATCTGAGTATTACAATCTTCAGGTGTTTTTAAGCCTCCGCCGACGATAAGAGGAATATCGATGTAGTCCGTAACAACTCGAATCATTTCCAAGGGAACCGTTTGTTTGGCACCGGAACCAGCTTCCAAATAGACCAGTTTCATTCCCAAATATTGAGCGGCAAGAGCATGAGCACAGGCAATATCGTTTTTCGTTCTGGGGATTGGTGACGAATGGGATATATACTGCACCGAAGTCAACGAACCCGATTCAATCAGCATATAACCGGTAGGAATAGGTTCAATGCCGGTTCTTTTCACCAGCGGGGCACCTTTGACCTGTTCCTCTATCAAATAAGCGGGGTTCCTTCCGGAAATAAGCGAGGAAAACAAAATAGCATCGGCGTGAGGAGTAATTTGGGCAAAAGAACCGGGAAAAATAATCACCGGTAACGTGGTTACTTTTTTTATGTTTTGAACAGCAGAGGTGAAATTAGTATTGAGCGTAAACGATGTGCCCACCAAAATAGCATCCACCCCGCAATCCTTGGAAACTTCGGCAAGAGAAAGATATTCCTTTTCATCGGTTTTGTCGGGATCGATAAGCACCAAAAAACCACCACCCCGCTCTTCTTTTACCGATAAAAGATATTGATAAACTTTATCTTGATTCATATTATTTACCCCCTCCTTTGGGCAACAGTTCTTTTGCCTTTTGAAATAACTGCCGAACATCGACATCAGCAGGAAGGGAACCCTGAGCAAAGGAAGCTTTCCCCCCGCCCCGCCCTCCGAATTGGGACAATAGCTTTTTGGATATTTTACCGGCATCCAATTGGGATTCCTCAACCGCTTTTTTACTCGCCGCCGCAATGTAGGTGAGTTTTCCGTTCACATTACCCAACCCGATAACAAAAACCGGTCTGTTCTGCGCCTTTTGGGCATCAATCCAGCTACTCATAATATCTCGGTCGGTGTTACCAAAGTTATGGGTGATAAAAGTTGCCGCACCGACCTTTTGCTCTTCACCGACAGTTTTACTACCAGTGGCAAACATCTGTTCTTTAACTTTTTTGAGCTCTTTTTGAAGGGTGCTGTTTTGATTGAGAAGCTGCTCAAGCCCCATCAAAGCGTCCTCTTCC
>JAADHM010000086.1 GCA_013151855.1 FCB group bacterium
CAAAGTAAAGCGACTGATTTTACTCCCAAATATGAGATTGTCTCTCATCATATTGGAAATATTGTTCTGGCTATCAATAATAGCAATAAAGCTATGGGAAGAATTGAAATTATTTTTTTCACCATTACTACATACTTTAAAAGTCTAAAATTAAAGATTACAATTTATATTTAAACATTAAATATAACACTTATAATAATAAAATGGCAAGATTAAAATGAAAAAGAAAGCATGAAATATATAATATTCCATGCTTTATAAGCTTAATATCAGTTAATGTTCACAACCGTAAAAAAGATATTTTATTAAAAATAAACCATCGATTTATCATAGTTAACAGCCGCATGGTTCAGGACCATTAGAAAATATATAATTAATAAAATAATTCAAATCAGTACTATTTACGTTTTGTGAACAATCAAGATCCCCCGATTCAAGAGGCTGTGGGGGAGAACCATTTTGGAAGAAATAACTTATCATATAAAGTAAATCAGACGCATCAATTTTACCATCTCCATTCACATCACCGCGAATAATGCAGTTTTTAACTGTTATCATACTATTAGTAGTTGCCGTATTGTAACTTAATAATGACCCTGTAAAGGTAGGCAAATATGTATCGTAACCATCTAAAATAATAGCATCTGACTGTTCGGGAGTAGCAGAGGGGCTTATTTTCATGAATATTTTTAATAAAGCTCCCGAACCTGGAGAGAGATCAAGATTACTATTGCCAGAAGTATTTTTTAAGCGGAAGGTAAACCTTTTATTAAAGGGGTCATAATGAACCATCTCTTTTACATCGAAAGTATTAGTCCGACAACCAACGGTAGTAAAAGTATCATAAGTCAATGCCAAATTACCCGGATATTCGAAAGGAATAATAATATAATTTAAAGGAATAGTATTTGCCCCTGAGATAGTTATTTCAACTACTGAATCAGGAGATCCTTCAACAGTATCGGCAGAAATAGTATCGGCGATAACAATTACGTAGTTGGTTTGTTCGATACGACGAATATCCCCTTGAGAGTTGATTTCTAAAGAGACATTATAAACCCCCGGACCTTGGTAAGTATGATTAGGAGATTGAAAAGCGGAAGAGTCACCATCGCCAAAATCCCATGTCCAGGTATCAACCGGTAAAATAGAGGTACCGGTGAAGTTAACCATTAATGGCGACCAACCCCAAGTTGTATCAGCTGTAAACATAAGCTCCGGATTAGGAGCGTCGACTCCCACCGCTTTCCAAGCATTCGATACCTGAACGGTCCAAGCTAAAGTAGAGTCTAAATCGTTTGATGCTGAAATAGTACCCATGGCGGCATCATGATAATCCGAATAAGAGTTCCAATAAAACGCATTGGCGCGATAAGCAACTTGAATGGCATTTCCCACACCAATTCCTACAACCGTGACTCCGTTGTGAACTCCTCCATCCGAAAGCAATTGAAACCATTTGTTCCCGACACTGCTATTGGTATGAACACCGCAATAATCGTTATAATAAGTGGGTGTACAATTATCTACGTCTACCCAATAGGGATCAGAGGAGCCATAAGTATCAGGGTCGCCATACGCATGAGGATTTGACATAGAACGAAAACCATTTCCCGAGGTAGTGCCATTCTCACCCATCAGCCAATCGGGAGTGTCATATTCAGGATGAGCGAATTCAAAAGCGGCTCCCATCATATCAGAAAATGATTCGTTCAAAGCTCCCGGTTCTTTCTCATAAACCAAATTGGAACAGTTCTCGGTAACAGCATGCCCCCATTCATGACCAATGACATCCGGACAACCAGCCAAAGAACGCCAGCCGGCAGACCAACTCCAAATCACGATACGGCTACCATTCCAATAGGCGTTGTTATCCCCTTCGGCACTGTAATCAACGGAAACATTCATAGAGCTGCCATTGTTATCGTAACTATTGCGGTTAAATTGGGAAAGAAGCCAGTCATAGTATAATTCGGTATAAACTTGTCCATCAACAGTTGAGGCTTGAGAGATATTCGTCCATACATTATCAGAATCGCTGGCGACAATTCCCGGTAGCGATGCTCCGGCAACATAAGCGCGAATAGCATTGCTACTACCCATTTGACCATTATGTCCATGAGGATTATTATTTGCACGGCGGGCTTTATCGATCATGCGATATTTATGTAAGGTACTATCATAATCGGTATCGATATGATCATAAACATTTCCCATAACACCGATACCGATACCAATATCGTTGGCATTCATAATTCTATTAGCTTTGTAAATAATTTCACCGGTTTTGGCGTCAACAAGATATTCCCATCTACCCATTGGAGTTTGAGAAAATAAAAATACTCTCCAGCAGAGATAATATTTTTCTTCCCAAGGAAATATTACCAACTCTGGTTTGTTCGGATTACCGGTTCCAAAAAAACTTTGAAGGTCTTTTTGAGCCAATTCAATACCTTCGGTAGAAGTTATTGACGGTAGGGGGTCTATATTAATGTCGGCTTCATAATGCCCGTTTACGGTGTTTAAGATTCCTTTAGCATTGAAATGTGTTTTCATTTCTCCACCGATAACTTTTATCTTTTGGTAATATTGTTGGAATCGTATATGTGTCATACCCAAATTGTCATGCTCAATTTTTTGGACTGATAATTCTTCTTTGGGATTTACTAACTTAAAGGCAGTTTTATTATTTTGAAAAAAGTTATAAGAGGTATTGACTTCTTCGCTTTGCGCCACAGGTTGCGATAAATCCCCTTCAATATATTCAAGAACTCCTTTGTCGTTTTGTTTATAAAAGGTTACCTTTTTTATGTTATTAAAAGAGTTCCCCTTAAAGGAGGGATTAGAAGTAGCATTGATTGTAAACAAAGCGACAATAAAAAATAACACCACCGTTGTCATTAAACTTTTTCTCATAACTTTCTCCATAAAGGATTTTGATTAATTGGCTTTTAAACAAATGGCGGTTTAAAAAGAGAGTAATATTGTATCTTATTATAAAGTATCCATTTTTTTAATTCTGTCAATAAAAAAAACAGTTTATTTAAACTTATGTTCATTTTGTTTAATATTTTGT
Source organism: FCB group bacterium (assembly GCA_013151855.1). Lineage (GTDB taxonomy): Bacteria > Zixibacteria > MSB-5A5 > GN15 > FEB-12 > JAADHM01. The sequence continues at coordinate 3,077 of JAADHM010000086.1, forward strand.
CTTTCCATATCTGCTGTGGACTTTGGAATTTTTCCAGTGAAAGCCACGAAATTCTTTGTAAAAAATCTTAAAATTAATGTTGTGTTATCGTATCTATTATATATATTCAATTTCGTTGTTGAAAAGGAATGTAACAATTATTTGGAGGAAAGCATCATGGCAATGAAGATTTTAGATGATTGTACCGCTTGTGGTTTGTGTTTACCCGAGTGCCCCACCGAATCAATTTCCGAAGGTGATATTTACGTAATTAATCCTGATACTTGTAATGAATGTGAAGACCAGGATGATGGTCCCCAATGTGTGGCTGTTTGTCCTGTAGATTGTATTGTTAAAGCCGAATAAATTCGCGTTTTGATTTCCTGAAAGCCGCTGATTCCAGCGGCTTTCTTTATTTGCCAAAAAAATAAAAAAAAGAGGGCACTACTCTGGTTGGGTAGAGGGGGCTAGGAAACTACCCAGGGACAGCAGAGAGTTACCCTCGATATTCTATTTTTATTAATCAGAAAAATTCTGATTTTGTCAAGTTAATTCTACAATATTTTAAAATATTAATA
>JAADHM010000096.1 GCA_013151855.1 FCB group bacterium
GATAAAATTGGTATGGTACCATCAGCATCGGAAGCGGTCACCTGAAAAGCTAATAAAGAGCCGACATAAACATTCTTAGGACCAATGGAATCAAGCACAGGAGGATTATTAGGAGAAGCATTTGACTGTCGGTACAAAGCAACCTTACCTTGATAATTATCAAAAGAAGAGGCTCCCACGGCAACAATATAGGTAGAAGAATTACCGAAATCTTTCCACAAACAAACCGCTTTACCCATTTCTTCGTTTTGGCTATCACCCAAAACCGTCGTATCTATACTAATTGAAGAATTTCCTAAAAAGAGGATGGCCCCTCCCCCATCGATAGCTCCATCATCATTACCGGGCATACCGGCAATAATTTCATCCATGCCATCCTCATTAATATCTACATTGGAAGCTACTGAAAAACCAAAGTAATCATTGGCCATACGTTCCAAGGAATAACTGTCATCTTCAATGTTATCAAAAGAAGAGCCACCATCATAAATATAAATCTTTCCCGTAGCAAAAGTATCAACAGCATAACCATCGGTGCCCATAATCAAATCATAGTAACTATCGTTGTTTATCTTACCCGCTGTTAGTGTCCATCCGAATTTATCACCGCTTGACGACCCGGTAATAGTCAAATCAAAAACCGTATCCGGTGCCGTACCGCCATCAAAGACATATATCCTTCCCACATTTAAGGAACTATTATCAAAACTATATGCGCCCACGGCAACGTCGGGAATATTATCACCGTTAAAATCTTGAGCGGTTAATGCATATCCGAATCTTTCTCCGTCAGCAGAGCCCACCAATATTTTATCAACCGAAAAATCAGGATTTTGTCCACCAAAATAGATATAGACCTTACCGGAATTGGTATAAGCCCCCCAATCGGATTTATAAGCGCCGATGGCAATATCATCGGAACCATCATGGTTAAAATCACCGACCCCAACCGTTGCGATGCCAAAGTAATCACTGGTATTTTCCCCGGTAAAAATATGATCAACGGTAGTATCAGGACTGGGCCCGCCATAATAAAGATATACGGCACCGGCATTAGAAGCGGGACTATCATAAAAGGGAGCACCTACCAACAAATCTTCATAACCGTCATGATTAAAATCACCTGCGGAAGCTAAGGCTTTCCCGAAAAAGGAACTGGGGGCTCCCACGATTGTCAAATCAGCAACGGTATCAGCCGCAGGACCTCCAAAATAAATATATATTTTCCCCGATGAAGTTCCGGCATCGTCCGCTGCCGGTGCGGAAACCACTAAATCGGCAAAACCATCAGCATTAAAATCAACAGTACACATCGCACTTCCATATTCATCACCGGCATTCTCACCGTTTATATAACCGACAAAATCATAAGCATTGGCAGTTGTTTGTAAGAATGAAAAAAGTATAAAGCAAAGAAAACATTTAAGCATCTTTAACCCTTTCCTTTATATATGAATAAAGCAAGAGACAAACCCGCTTTGAGATCCATCTCCTGCTTCATTTAATTTAGGGTTGATGATAATGCTAATACATAAGCAAAATCTTCATTATTTCAACATCAGCATCTTTTTAGTAGCGGTTAAACTACCTGCTTGTAATTTATAAAAGTAAATACCACTGGATAGACCCTGACCGTTATCATCTTTCCCATTCCATTCAATATTGTAACTGCCGGCAGTCATTTCTTTATTCAATAAAGTTCGCACCGGTTGTCCTAAGATATTATAAATTGTTAAATTAACATGAGAGGAGTTGGATAAATCAAAAGAAATAGTTGTATTGGGATTAAAAGGATTAGGATAATTCTGCAAATTAGCTTTGCTATTGGTAGGCAGACCGAAATCCGAAACAACCACTACTGTCTGACAAGCAGATGCCATAGCATCACCGGAAGTAGCATAGATACAAATACCATACTCTCCAGCCGGTACTATCGGAGGTACGGGGAAATGGAAATTACGCGAAATCGTTTCTCCGGCTCCCAACATAACGGGAATATTGCCAATATTGATGGTCGTATCAAACAAGTTTAATCCTACTTCTAACCAAGTGGTATCGGCTTCATCACCACAGTTGGTCAATTCAAAATAACCATCGGCAAATGACGCCGGTCCAGCAACAACCGTATCGGGCAATTCAAGATCAACATCTACACAATTATCAGCTGATGCCAACGATAAGGTAAAGTTCTTATTACCACTTTGGCTATCGGTTGAGCTTCCTTCAATCGTAACGGTAGCACAATCGTTTGCCTCTGCGGTTCCCGCCGTAGCTGTCACACAAAAAGTAACGCTATTACCCGCAAGCGGCGGCGGAACGGGGAATCTAAATTCTCTTGATACCGTTTCACCGGCCCCCACCCAGATAGGTATAGCCCCCACAGAAAAAGGAATATCATTAAAAGTAATATCAAAAGAGAGATTAATAAACTGGGCATCATCACCACAATTGGTCAACTCGAAATAACCTGACGAAGTAGTCCCCACAGTCACTGTCGCTGGTAGTTCAATGCTAACATCGACACAATCTGCCGCTAAGACCGCTTGGAAACTGACTAACAGCAAAAGGATTAACAATGGCATGAAGATTGATTTTCTCATAATATCCTCCAAATTAAATTTATTTTAGTACCTTTTTATATTTATCGAAAAAAATTCTTATATTCTTCTATATTTTAGAGTAAAAAATGGCCCTAAAAATACATAAAATATAAAAGTTTTTCAAAAAATTAAAAATCTTATTTTAAAACAGCAAAATAGGATAATTTTAAAAGATTTTGTATGTAATTATGATAAAAGTAAATGAACAATAAAGCTATCTTATTTCTTGATAAGCCAACCGTATCGGACTCATAATTCCATTGTCTTTCAACGACTTACTCCTCTCAGTAACCATATTTATTTGCTTTAAATAAACTGAACAAAATTGAATAGGATATTTTTATCCTCCCGATGACCAATCACCATTTTATAATGGTTACCAAAGCACAATAACAAAATATTATTATTTAGGTGTTGACTTTTAAAATATAACCGATTTATTAAGTATGATAGTATTGGTTTCAGTTAGTGCTTTATCGAAGGCTTTATCTAATCATTAAATCCCCGTAAAAGCTTGATCATGGAACCGACGCGCAATAGTGCGCATGAATGCGTTTATCTTGATCAATACAACCTCGATTTGACACACTTTCTATCAGGATAAACAAGAATGGAGTGTAGAGTGAAAATCTACATCGGAAATTTGTCGTTTGACACGACAGAAGATCAGTTACGCCAAACGTTTGAAGGTTTTGGCGAAGTTTCAGCCGTTAACATCATAACGGACAAGTACAGTGGGGAATCGAGAGGCTTTGCCTTTGTCGAAATGCCCACAAAAGATGAGGCTGTTTCTGCCATCAGTGGTTTATCCGGGCAGGAATTGAACGGACGTACTTTGAAAGTAAACGAAGCACGCCCTCGCAACGACGGCGGTGGCGGTAATCGTGGTGGCGGTCGCAACAATAATTACCGTAAGTCGTGGTAGTGTCTTCAAAACTAACCTTGACAAATTTATCAGTTAACTGATATTCAAGGAGATTGGATAAAAACCAATCTCCTTTTTTATTTGAACAAACAATCCTTTTTCAAAACTTTTTTCAATCTCTCCCCCTTTTATGCAATAATTTCTATTAGAATTGCCAGTGTTATATTTTTGTGGGTGGCAGACGACCCCGTCTGCCGACCATTGTTTTAGAGCTGTTCTATAATTTCAGAGAGTATTTTTTTATGCTTTCCACAATCCATGCAGGTTGCAATACGCTCTTACAACAATGCTGTCATTGGTGGCAATTTCAAACTCTGCCTGCGGAGCAACCCCGGGTTTAAGAAATTTTAGATAC
>JAADHM010000131.1 GCA_013151855.1 FCB group bacterium
CAAAAGGACCTTAATCGGAGATAATTACTTGAATTGTTCTTTCTTCTAATTTTTTTAGACCTTCTTCTCCGGATTCAGCAGTGACGATTTTATATTCGGAGTCAAAAAACAACCTTTTTAAGGATCGTAAAACATTCCGTTCATCGTCTACACAAAGTATGGTATATTTATCACTTTCCATGTTCTAAACCTTCTAAGGGGATGGTTATTATAAATTCGGTTCCGGTTCCCTCTTTGCTTTTTACATCTATATTTCCCTTATGCTTTTTGATAATGTCATAGACTAAACTTAAACCTAATCCGGTACCTTTACCAACTTCTTTGGTGGTGAAAAATGGTTGAAATATTTTATTAAGGTCCTTTTGAGGAATTCCTCTGCCATTATCTTTTATTGATATGTATATTTTATTTCCATCATTCCAAGTTTTAATGGTAATCAAGCCCTTATCGTGCTCGATAGCATGACCGGCATTTATCAAAATGTTCATAAAAACCTGGTTGATTTGATTGGGATAACAATAATACTCTGGTAGCTCTCCATAATCCTTTTCGACTTTACATTTGTATTTCAGTTCGTTCCAGACGATATTCAAAGTGCTTTCCAAGCCTTCGTTGATATTAACAGACTCTTTCTCGGCATGGTCAACTCGGGAAAAGCTTTTAAGGTCGGCAACAATCTTTTTTACCCGTTGAATTCCCTCCGAAGATTCATCGATAGCGTCTTTGAAGTCTTCTAAAATATCTTTGATGTCTTCAAGTCCTTGTGTTCCTTTACCGGTAACATAATCCCCGAATACTTTGATATATTTCCCCATTGTGTTTAAATTGGAGTTGACAAATCCGATAGGGTTGTTGATTTCGTGTGCTACCCCTGCCGCTAAGGTTCCGATGGCGGCCAATTTGTCGCTTTGCATCAATTTTTCTTGACTGATATGAAGCTCTGTCACATCTTGAATCAACCCGACTAACCCTGATACCAATCCCTGGTTATCATGGATGGGAACTTTGGTGGTTGACATCCATCTTTCAACTTTATCTTTATCGACAACACGTTCTTCATGTTTAATTACCTGGCGGTTTTTATCTATTACCATTTTATCCATTTCAAGGTTTAAATCGGCTTTATCTACCGGAAAAATATCATAATCGGTTTTACCTTTTATTTCTTCTAATTTCTTGCCCACGAAATCACAAAACACTTCGTTGGCAATAATATATTTATGATTCATATCTTTTAGATATATCATAGCCGGTACGGTGTTAATCATCGCCAGATATTGAGAGACAACCTTAGAAAAGGCCTTTTCTTTCTTTACTCTTTCAGATATGTCTCTTATTAATCCTACGGCATGATACTTGCCATCCATCTTTATTGAAGAAACGGAAACTTCAACGGGAACTATGGAACCATCCTTTTTGACAGCCTCAAATTTACTTGTGAGCCCCAATTTCTTGCCTTGTCCGGTTTTGTGGAAATCCTTTAATCCTTTTTGGGAATACTCTTTATAATTTTCAAGAACGATAATATCATGTAATTTTTTATTATAGATTTCTTTAAATTTGTAACCAAAAATTTCCTCTGCTGCCATATTCCAAAATTTAACTCTGTCACTATCATCGATAATTACAATGGCATCGTTGGCAGCTTCTGAAATTATTTTAAATTTTTCTTCGCTACTTTTTAAAGCAAGTTCTACTTTCTTTCTTTCAATGGCTTGAGCGAGAAAATTACAAATGATTTTCGTTTGTTCAAATTCTTCCACTAAATTATAATTTTTATAGGTATTTTCATTTTTAATGATGAAAACCCCGGTGATTTCATTGGAAAGGAAAAGAGGAATTCCCATAATAATACGGGGATGGGAAATATTTTGGAATTTATCTATGTTAATACTGTTGTTGCCATCTACTAAAATGGGCTTTTTAGTCGATTGTATATATTCAACGATTTCTTTTATAATTCCTAAAGGGCAGGAATTGACAATTTTTCGGTTCCCTTCGTAAATATATGGATATGATATAAGGTTTCTTTTAGTATCATTTAGGGCAATATATAAATCTTCAACATGCACGAATTTTTTCAAATGAGTATGGAAAAATTCCAAAAAACTGCCTAAGTCTTTTGTTTCATTGATAATATTATCCAATTCAAGAATAAAAGATTGTATTTGGGCTGTTCTTTTGTGATTAGTGATATTAAAATAATATTCTATAACATATTTAACCTCATTCTCTTTATTTAAAATGGGGTCTATATGGACTTCCATTATATTTGAATCATTGATACCATGAATAATATCTTCTTCGAAGACAAACGTTTTTTTTGTTTTTTTGACGATATCAATAGGGCGAAGAGTGGGTTTGTTATTTGAGGATCTATGATTAAACATCTCTAATGAATAACAAGCCCTCTTTTTATATTCTTGGGTTTTTTTATTGGAAAACAAAATCGAATAATTATTAGCATCAATAATATAAAGGGGAAATTGTATTGCATTTAAAAGATTAATAGATAATTCACTTATATTATCTAAAATTATCTCTTTGGAAAATTGATTGACCATTTCATCCATTGTTGTAAACCCCTATGGTTTTTATAAATAAATTTTGGTTGCTAAAGAATCATTTTATTTATCTTCATTTTGATTTTCTAGCTATATTATACTTTGTCGGTTTTTATGATATTTTAATAATATTTTTATAATGAGAATTTTCGTTTCAAGGATTGTAATTGTTTAAAAATTGAGCATTTTTTTGGTTTTAAGCATAGGTACGCCCACATTTTGCGTAGAGATGAGGGTATTTTTTTTGAAATTTCAGAAGTTTTGATTTACTTGACCAAAAGATTTCCACTTTCGCGGAAATGACAGAAATTAGTCAATTTACTCTCTCGTACAGAAAAGCTCCCCGTGTGCAACCCTTTTTATCGTCCTTCTTCCGGCTTTGATAGTGCTCAGAGATTAAACCGTGGTTAGTGTTGTTCCAACCCCTTTTTCCCTTCCATATATGGCTTATACCGTGAATCCATGACTATGATGTGGTCTATCCACCAGTCCTTCAAGAAGGACATGGTCTCCTTTGAAACATCAATCTCATCGTGCAAGGCTTGCTTGAGCAGCTCTTTTGTTTTTTGAACCATGCGGTCATGGACAATCTTATGTTTGGCTAAATCCGTGAACTGATGTTCCTCCATAAGTTGCTCTTCGCGCTCGAAATGAAATTGAGTGTATTCCAACAGCCGATGGAGTATTCCGATGAGTTCTTGTTGCGTAGTTTGGTCTCGAATGGCCGTGTACATATCGTTGATAATGGAAATGACACTCTGGTGATGGCCGTCGAGTTCGTTATTCCCGACGCTGTAGCGTTCTTTCCACTCAATAAATCTTGCCGTTGCCATAATCTACGTCTCCTTATTCATCATGGGATTTTTCTGTTATTAAC
>JAADHM010000061.1 GCA_013151855.1 FCB group bacterium
CATAAATATCAACGATAATGAGAAGCATCTTTTGGTTGCCATTTCTAAAATCAAGCAACCACAGAATATGGTAGTTGTTATCTCTGATATTACCCACTTGAAAGAATTGGAGAAAAGGTCAATGCGCAAAGAACGTCTCTCGGAAATGGGTAATTTAGCCGCCGGAGTGGCACACGAAATAAGAAATCCGCTCAATACCATAGCCATTGCTTCCCAGCGATTAGCCAGTGAATTTATACCTCATGAGAATAAAGAGGAATACCTATCTTTTACCAAGCAGATTAAAGACGAAACCAAAAGATTGAATGAGATTATTACCAAATTTTTATCATTAACGAGAGAAGATAGAAAAAAACATCAACCAATAAATCTATCAAAATTAATTAATGAGTTTATTCAATTGAAACGGTATGAAGCAAACAGTTTAAATATAAAATTCGATATTGACATTGACGCTGAGCTTTTTGTCGAAGGCGATATTAACAATTTGAAACAGTTGTTTGAAAATTTATACAACAATGCCAAAGAAGCTTTTGGTAAAAAATCGGGAAGAATAAAAATAGTCGGAAAAAAATTAGAAAACGATGTTCACATTCAATTTGCCGATAATGGTCCCGGTATTCCTTTAGAGAAAAGAGACCGAGTTTTTATGCCTTATTATACGACCAAAGAAGCCGGTACCGGTTTGGGCTTGGCAACGGTTCATCAAATAGTGGCTGAAATGGGGGGCGATATAAAAGTAGCTGATAGCCAATGGGGGGGAGCGCTATTTATTATCAACTTCCCCTCGGTGAAAAGAGCATAAAAAACGGCTCAAACTTGAGCCGTTTTTTTGTGTGTCATATCAAAAGGAGGACTACTTTTTCACTTGGGCGGCAATCCATTTGGTGCTTACCGATTTCGGACGGGTAATGGCCGTTCCCAGAGCGCGATTGATAACTAATTGGGCTAACATTCCCATCGCACGCGAGACGGAGAACAATACGGTGTAATATTCAAATTCTTTGATACCATAATGGAAGAGAATAGCACCGGAACCGGCATCGACATTCGGCCATGGGTTTTTGGCTTTACCGTGTTTTTTGAGAACTTCCGGTACCACTTTAAAGACCCGGTCAACAGTCTGGAAAACAGGATCATTTTTAAGATACTTTTTACCGAAAGCATTAAAAGCGGCAAAACGAGGGTCCGTGACACGAAGAACGGCATGACCATAGCCGGGGATAACTTTTCCGGAGTTTAGCGTATCCCAAGCATATTGTTCGATTTGTTCTTCGGTAGGTGCACCACCGAATTTCTTCATGGTATCCAAAACCCAGTTCAAACATTCTTGATTAGCCAAACCATGTAAAGGACCGGCTAATCCGTTTAATCCGGCAGAAACGGCATAGAAGGGGTCAGATAGAGCGGAGCCGACGGTGTGACAGGTGTTGGCTGAAACATTACCGCCTTCATGGTCAGAGTGCAGGGTCAGATAAAGGCGCATCATTTCATAAGTCTCGCCTTTTTTGGGAGGTAAGCCTAACATTTTGACATAGTTGGCAGCCCAATCTAATTTGTTGGAGGGTTCAATTAAGGGACCCTTGTTATATTTATAACGATAGATGCCGGCGGCAATACTATGAATAGTGCCGAGAATTTTTAAGGCATCTTCCAAAGCAGGTTCCCAGTATTCGGTTTTTTTCATCCCCTCGTTATAACGTTTTCTGAATTCTGATTCGTGCTCCATAACAAGGACGGCGGTATCAAGCATCGCCATAGGATGCGAGCTTTTGGGCATAGATTTTAAAACTTTCCAAACATACTTGGGTACCTCGCCATGATTTCTCAATTCTTTTTGAAATTCTTTAAGCTCATCGGCAGAAGGCAAACTACCCGTAATTAATAACCAGAAAATTTCTTCAGGGTAGCGGTCTTTGATATCCATTATCGGTTTTCCGCGGATAATCAATCCTTTGTCCGGTTCAACCACGGAAGTGTCGCAAATCATCCCTTTGACACCACGCATACCGCCGAATGCTTGAGCCACCGTGACTTCAGAGATAACTTTATCGCCGTATTTGGTGAGAAGTTCTTTTCTCTCTTCACGAATTTTCGGGATTATTCCAGCCATTTTTTCTTTCAGTGTTTTGGCCATTGGAAACTCCTTTGTTTATTTACAAGTTAATCGTTACACTTGTTATTGTCACACAAAAATGTGAAACATTTCACATTAAAAATGTTACAACTTTCTTTTTCAGTTGTCAAGAGGCAATAGTCAAAAAGACCTATTAATTTTTAATTTTTGGGAAAAATTTTATCCGGATTCATCAAATTGAGGGGGTCAAAAATATCTTTTATTTTTTTCATATAGGAGATGGTGGTAGGACCAAATTCTAACGGGAGGAATTCCCGTTTGGCCAAACCAATTCCGTGTTCTCCGGTTAAAGTCCCTCCTAATTCGATGGCTTTATTTAACAGTTTTTCGATGTTTTTTTCGATTAATTTATAATCTTTTTCATTGCTGTCGGTAGACAGGAAGTTAACATGCAAATTACCATCACCGGCATGGCCAAAGGAGTTTATTCTCAAACTGCTGGTATGATTCATATTTTCCACAAACTCAACCAATAAAGGGAATTTTGAGTTAGGCACGGCAACATCTTCGGAAATCCTGATAGCGGTAATCTCAGTCACCGCTTTGGATAGATTACGGCGTATTTTCCAGAGATTTTGAGCCTTTTGAGGATTATGCTCAATACGCATATAGGAGTAACGATTACGTTCACAAATCTTTTTAATTATCGATGTTTGATGCTCTTTTGTTTTATCCGATGTTTCCATTAAAAGGATAGCGGCAACATTGTCCAGACCTTCATTTTTTTCATATTGATTGGAACAAGCGGCGGCGTCACCATCGAGAAACTCCATAACCGTAGGAATAATACCCGAATTGTTAATGTCACTAACAGCCTGAGCGGCATTTTTAGAACTGTCGAAGGCTACCAAAATAGTGTTCCCCAAAGAAGGAAGAGGAATTAATCGCACCGCTATTTCAAAGATAATTACCAAGGTGCCTTCCGACCCGGTGAAAATGTCTCCTAAGGCAAAGCCCTCGCTGTCATTATAGATGCCGGTATTGATAATCTTGCTCTTAATTGTCACTGCTTTTAATCCGATAACATAATCTTTGGTGACACCGAATCTTTTACAGCGCAGTCCGCCGGCATTTTCCGCCACATTGCCGCCTATGGTCGATTCCTCAAAGCTGGCTGGATCGGGGGGATAGGTTAGACCGAATTCCGCGGTAGCATCAACTAACTCTTTGGTAATTAGTCCCGGTCCGATGTATGCTATTTTGTGCTTGGTATCAATATCTAACTTTCTCAGCCGTTCCAAAGAAAGCACAATCCCATTAGGCACCGGGACGCATCCCCCCGATAAACCGGTTCCCGCTCCGCG
>JAADHM010000011.1 GCA_013151855.1 FCB group bacterium
ATTAATGGTACTTCCGGCTATGAAGAAGCGGCGGCACAAGGACTTATGGCTGGTGTTAACGCCGTTTTGTATATCGAAAAAGAACCGCCTTTTATTCTTGACCGCTCGGAGGCTTATACCGGAGTTATGATTGACGATTTGACTACACATACTATCACCGAACCTTATCGGCTGTTTACTTCGCGAGCGGAATATCGGCTGGCTCTTCGGGAGGATAACGCTCGTGACCGTTTATATAAATATGCTAAGGAATATGATTTAATCAGTGCGACCGATTATGATAGTTTTTACCGGCTACAACGGGAAACGGAAAAAGAAATTAAGATTTGGCAAAAGAAACGCATTGATGTAGCCTCTTTAGGAGTTTGGGGAAAACGCTTTAAGAAGAGAAATAACATAAGCTTAGCCGAGTTATTAAAACAACCGGGGGTGACCATTAAAAATATAATGCCCCTACTGTCGAAATTTAACGGTGATATTTCAGACAATAATGATGTCTTGGAGAGAGTGGCAATTATTATCAGATATCAGGGGTATATCGAAAAACAACAACGCGAAATTGAAAAATTCCGTAAAATGGAACAAGAAGTAATTCCCGATAATTTTTCCTATGATACGATTAAGGGGTTAAAAAACGAGGCTCTGGAAAAACTGCGTCGCTTTCATCCCCGTTCTTTGGGGCAGGCGGGGCGTCTGGAAGGGGTGACTCCCGGAGATGTGGCGGTTTTATCGGTTTATTTGAAAAAAAATCGGATAGCGCACCAATGATAAAAGAGCAAAAAATTATTCCCTTTGATTTCTTTGATATAATCGAAAAGTATAATATTGAGAACCAATTAAAGACATATTTTGATATTCTCCAAAAGGAGAACGAAAAGATTAACCTTGTTTCACGTGAAACAATTAATAAAAATGGTCTGGATATTTTGGCGGCGGAGTCTTTGCTTCCTTTTGAAGTTATTGAAACCCCCTCTTTTGCTTGTTATCTTGATATCGGCTCGGGAGGAGGTTTCCCGGCGCTTCCTATTCTTATGGGGTCGAATATTAAAAAAGCAATCCTTGTGGAAAGAACCCAAAAAAAAGCGGCGGCACTCAAGCGCATCATTAATAATATGGAATTTGAACCTCATCGAATAAATATTATCGACAAAACCATTGAGGAATACTCTTTTGAGTCATCCTTTGATTTGATTACCCTTCGATTAGTAAAGTTAACAGCAAAGCTTTATAAACTTATTATGTCTATGTTAAAAAAGGACGGTATTTTTATTTATTATGCTTCCCCTGATTTCATAAAAGATGACAATAAAAAAGGGGTAACATATTGTTATAACAGTACTAATCAAAATATTCAAAAAACTTTTACCATTTTCAGAAAACAATAAGATTGCCTTGGTTGTTTTTTGTTGCTTCTTTTCCTTAACTTTTTAATATTGTTTTCAACAGTTAGTTAGAGTTTTAAGGAGTTTTCAGTGAGCAAAGTGATTGCTATCATTAATCAAAAAGGAGGCGTGGGAAAAACAACCACAGCCATTAATCTAAGTTCTTGTCTGGCCGCCGCGGAACATAAAACCTGTTTGGTCGATATGGATCCCCAAGCTAATTCCACCAGCGGAGTGGGATTGCCTAAGGATAGCGAAAATGATTCTATCTATAATGTCCTTATCGGGATGAAATCGATTCGGGAAGTCATTCAACCCACCGACCTTCCTTATCTCAATGTCGTTCCGTCTTCGATATCTTTGGTTGGTGCCGAAATAGAGTTAGTGACGATGATAGCCAGAGAAACCCGTTTGAAAACAGCTCTGACCGAGATAAGAGAAGATTATAAATATATAATTGTCGATTGTCCGCCATCGTTGGGACTTTTAACCATCAACACCCTGACTGCGGCGGATTCGATTATCATTCCCATTCAATGCGAGTATTATGCTTTGGAGGGGTTAAGCCACTTGATGAACACCATTGAACTGGTTAAAAAGAATTTGAACCCTCAGCTGAAAATCGAAGGGGTGTTGTTGACGATGTATGACAGCCGTTTGAATCTTTCCCGTCAGGTTTCCGAGGAAGTGCGGAAGTATTTTAACGATAAAGTTTATCATACCGTTATTTCCCGCAATGTGCGTTTATCGGAAGCGCCCTCGTTTGGGAAACCGATTATTTTATATGACATTTTGTCCACCGGTGCGGAAAATTATATGTCTCTAACCAAGGAGGTTCTATCGCAATGAGTAAATTAGTCTTGGGCAAAGGACTGGGAGCTTTGATACCCAGCGATGAAAAAGAGAATACCAGTGAAAAGAAATATAAGACCATCCCTTTGGATAATATAGTTCCCAATCCGATGCAACCTCGTCGTGATTTTGATGAGCGGAAATTACAGGAATTGGCGGAGTCTTTTAAAACCAGCGGGGTGGTGCAACCTTTTGGTAGTTAGATTAGATGGCTCTATGTTTACCATTATAGCCGGCGAGCGTCGTTTCCGTGCCGCCAAGTTGGCCGGGTTGACGGAAGTCCCCGTGGTGCAGATGGATAATGTCACCGAGACCCAAATGCTGGAGTTGGCTTTGGTAGAGAATCTGCAAAGGGAAAACCTCAACGCAATGGAAACAGCGGAAGCGTATCAGCATTTGATAGAAAAGTGCGGTCTTACTCAAAATCAGTTGGCGGCCAAAGTGGGCAAAAGCCGGGCGGCGGTGGCGAATGTTTTACGTTTGAACGGCTTACCCGATACTATTAAGGATATGATTCGCGAGGGGAAAATTACCGAGGGACACGCTCGGGGGATTATGGCTTTGGACGACAAAAGCGAACAGCTTCGTCTGGCGCAACAAATTGTCCATGACTCTTTAACCGTGCGCGAGGTGGAGCATTTTACCCGTCGCACCAAAAAGAGAAGATTGGTTCCCAAAAGAAGGCTGCCCGCTTTGGTGGAAGCGGAGAATTATTTGAAACAATTGATGGGCACGGCGGTAAAAATAAAATCGGGTTTGAAACGAGGAAAAATTGAAATTGAATATTACAATGATGACGACCTCAACCGTCTTTTGGATTTGTTTAAAAAGATTGAAAGTTGAGAATGGCTAAATATATAACCGTAATGCTTATTCCCGATGGAACCGAAAACAGAAAAGGTTTTCGGATACGTCAATGGTTATTGAAATTTATTGTCGGTTTCGTAATTTTTTTGTTGGTCGGTATTATTCTATTTTTTGCTTTCTATGGAAAAGTGTTGACAAAAGCGGCTATGGCTGATAAACTTGCAAAAGAGAATCAAAGGTTGCTTCGTGCTTCGGTATCAATACAAAGTGCAGCTTTTGGAAGAAAACCTTAACCAAGCACAAGAGATTGTTAAAAAATTGACACAGTTAGCCGGCATTAATATCGATTTTCCCCAATTACCCGATGACTCCACTATCTTTGCTTCTTTGGGTAAAAAGGAAAAAGCCATACTGGAACGACCGGCGGGGGAAAAAGATTTAACTTACCCCTCGGGCTTACCGTTACAGGGATTTATCAGTCAGGATTTTAATGTCAAAGACAGTAAACGTTATCATCCCGGTATCGATATCGCCTGTGCCGAAGGAACCCCGGTGTTGGCTACGGCTTCGGGCACGGTAACTTTTGCCGGTTTTGACACCACTTACGGTTATATGATTGTCTTAAAGAATAACGATAGTGTGACGACAATATATGGACATAATAAAGAACTTCTGGTGAAAGAAGGTCAGAAGGTTTTGGCAGGAAGCCGTATCGCTCTTTCGGGAAATACCGGGAAATCGACGGCACCGCATTTACATTATGAAATAAGAATTAACGATAAACCTATAGATCCTTTGGAAAATCCTTATGATCAAAAAAAACAATAACGAAGTGGATGGGCTGATGAATACTATTATTGGCAAAGATACGATAATCACCGGTACTTTGGATGTTAAAGGTGCGCTCCGCGTTGATGGTACCGTGAAGGGTAAAATTATTTGTTCCGATTGTGTTACCATTGGGGCAACAGGTATTGTGGAAGCTGAAATTGAAGCCGATACCGCTATCGTTGCCGGAAAAATGATTGGTAATGTTAATACCACCGAAAAAATTGAACTTCAAGCCAAATGTGAGATGGAAGGTGATTTGAAAACCAAATCGCTGGTTATTGAGCAGGGAGCTGTTTTCTGTGGCGCTTGTAATATGAAAGATACCAAACCGAATTTAGGGTTTTTAGCTCCCGAAGAAAAAGAAATAGAAGTTACCGCTGAAGAAAACGACGATTATTAAAAACCTTGTTAGTTTGTGGATAACTCCCCCATTTTGTTGATATCCTCTTATCTCTTTGGTAGGTATTAACATAACAGCGTTTTTTGGTGTTAATGCGGTCATATTATCCACATTTAAGTTAATTATTAAGTATGTATTCGTCTTTGGCTTATAGGTAACCGGTTAAGTAAGAGTTGAACATTTTATTATAACTTCTTTCCTGTGGGAAAATATCTTTATATTCTTTCATCCTTTGTTCAGAGGAGAACTCCCTTTACCGTTTTGAGATATATGCCAAATGCTGACTGTTCGATAAAAAGAGATTTGCAAATTATAAAAACATTTTATTTTAAAGGCGATATGATTATCAGTTTTGTATAATTACTATTAATTATTTATCACCCACTTTTTGGATTATGGAGGAATCAATGTCTCTACAAAAAACCGCATCTGATTTGGAAGCTGTGGAAAATCTCAATAATTCCTATAAAATGATAAAAAAAGAAATTGCCAAAGTAATTATTGGTCAGGACAAAGTTATTGAACAGTTGCTGATATCTTTGCTTTCCGGCGGCCATTGTTTGTTGGTCGGTGTTCCCGGATTGGCCAAGACCTTGTTGATTTCAACGCTGGCCGAGGTTTTGAATTTGAAGTTTAACCGTATTCAGTTTACCCCCGATTTGATGCCTTCCGATATTACCGGAACGGAGATTATCGAGGAAGACCGCAGTAGCGGAAAAAGAAATTTTCGCTTTATGAAAGGTCCGGTATTTGCCAATATCATTTTAGCCGATGAAATCAATCGGACTCCGCCCAAAACGCAAGCGGCGTTGCTTCAAGCGATGCAGGAGCACGAAGTTACCGCGGCGGGAGAAACATTCACTCTCGAGGAACCGTTTTTTGTTTTAGCCACTCAAAACCCTATCGAGCAGGAAGGTACTTATCCCCTGCCGGAAGCGCAGCTTGACCGGTTTATGTTCAATATCTATGTCGATTATCCTCAAGCCGACGAGGAAAAAGAAATTGTTAAAGCAACCACGGTGGTTTTATCATACGACTTGCAAAAAATATTGTCTGCTGAAGACATAATCGGTTTTCAAAATTTGGTGCGACGGGTGCCGGTTTCCGACCACTTGATTGAATATGCTGTTAATTTGGTACGGGCTACCCGACCCGACGAAAGTAGCGCTCCCGATTATATCAAAAACTGGGTAAACTGGGGTGCGGGACCGCGGGCTTCACAATATTTAATTTTAGCCGCCAAGACGAAATCTATTTTGGAAGGTCGTTCTACTCCCGGTCCGGAAGACATTAGATTTGCCGCTTATCCGGTATTGCGCCATCGCATTGTAACTTCTTTTAACGCCGAAGCCGATGACGTGGACACCATGGAGATAATTAAGCGGATTCTGGAAACAGTGAAAATTCCCAAAGCTGAATAAATAATTTAGAGCTTTAATGTTTAATATCCATTTACAAGATTTACCTCCTTTTGCAAAACTGTTCGTAGGCATTTTTACCGCATTAATACTGTGTGTCTCTTTGTGGGCGGTGTTAATTTTTTATGTCGAAGAAGGGATTGTTAATCAAAATCATTTACCCGCTTATTTGACCTCGTCGGCCGAGTTGCAACGTCAAAAAGATATCGAAGAAATTACCGCTGATTCTCAATCGGTAGTAGCTCCGATATGGGACAGCACCTTAGAGGGTGAAGAAGAAAAAGTCGATACGGTAACTATGGAGCAAAAATTCCGTTCTTCCGATTCCGAACAAGAAGCAAACGCTGTCGATACCATATCTCAAGTGGAGTCAAAAAAAGATAGAATCCGCCATCTGCGTAAAAATGTCGGATTGGCTCATACGCATATAAATGGTCAGACTTTATTGTTTTTTGCCATAGGGTTAGTTTTTCTGTTTACTTCGGTAAAACCTAAAGTGAAAAAAGTCGTTTACTGGGTATTTGGCATCGCCGTGCTTCTTAATAGTATTGGATTGAGCGGAAAAGGATTTTATTCCGTATTCAATGCTGTTTCCTCTGTTAGTGAAGTGGTAATTTTGGTTGTCATTGTTTATATGGCTTTTTTGATTTTTGTCGATTTGTCCCGAAAAGGTTCTATGGCTTCTCACAAGATAGAAAAGCAAAGTGAATAAGTGATATGGTGAAGAAAGAAAAAATGTCAGAGGTCTTTGGAATCGTAATTCACGGCGGGGCGGGGACTATTTTAAAAGCTTCTATGACGGAAGAAAAAGAAGCGAAGTATCGCGAAAAACTTACCGCATCCATCAATGCCGGTTATGAAATTCTAAAAAGCGGCGGCAGTTGTCTTGAGGCGTGAGGCGGTAGAAAAAGCGGTGAACGTAATGGAAGACTCCCCTTTGTTTAATGCCGGCAAGGGAGCCGTTTTCACTCATGAGGGCAAAAATGAACAGGATGCTTCCCTTATGGATGGCAGAACGCTTCAGTGCGGAGCGGTAGCGGGAGTAAGGCATATAAAAAATCCTATCAGTTTGGCGCGATTGGTAATGGAAAAATCCGAGCACGTGCTATTGATTGGCAATGGCGCCGAAGCCTTTGCCCAGACTCAGGGTGTTGTTCTTGTTGACGAAAAATATTTCTTTACCGAACAGCGTTGGAAGCAGTTGCAATTGGCCAAAAAACGAGAAGAGCAAAGCCAAGCCGATGTTACCACTTTAGACCATTCTCCCGATGAAAAACATGGCACCGTTGGCGCCGTTGCTTTAGACAAAGTGGGCAATCTGGCGGCGGCTACTTCATCGGGGGGGATGACCAACAAAAAATTCGGACGGGTGGGTGATTCACCGCTAATCGGTGCCGGCAATTATGCCAACAATAACACTTGTGCCGTCTCAACCACCGGTTAACCGGTTACGGTGAATATTTCATACGTCTGGTTACCGCCTACGATGTAGCGGCATTGATGGAGTATAAAAAGTTGCCTTTGAAAGAAGCGGCAGATGTAGTGATTTATGATAAGCTGTCACAATTAGGTGGTTCTGGCGGGTTGATTGCTATTGATGGGCAGGGGAATATCACCATGCCTTTTAACTCCGAGGGAATGTATCGAGGGTTTATGTTATCAAACGGGAAAAAAGATATAAAGATTTTTAAGGATTAGTAATGTCAGAAGCTTATCGCAAATAT
>JAADHM010000136.1 GCA_013151855.1 FCB group bacterium
TGAAGATGGTTACGGAATGGTAATGCTGGCGAAAAAGAACTGGCAAGAAGCCGATAAATCATTCCGTCAGGCTTTGGTTTATGATTCCTTGAATCCCATGTATCACATTCATCTTGGGGATGCGAATTTTTATCAGGGTATTCCTTCTTTAGCCGTTATTGAGTACCAAAAAGCTCTTGCCGTTGATACCACCGGTTCTTTGGAGGTTTATTATCACTGGGCGGAAGCATGCATTTCTATGAAGGACTATAATTGTGCCATTGAGAAGCTGAAGATTGTGTTGACTAAAGATAGTACTCATGCCGATGCTTGGATGCGTGCGGGAAGTATTTATTTTAAAGCCGCCCGTTCCTCTCGTGTCCGCAAAGAAAGAAACTTGCATTACAAAGAAGCCATCGGTGCTTACAAGAGATATCTGGAATTATCTCATGCGCAACCGGATTCATCGACCGTACGGGTTTATTTTGAATTGGCTATGTCTTATTTGAATCTCAACGGGTTCGATGATGCCGCTATAAATTTTGAGAAAGTATTATCCATACCTATAATTCCCAGAGACATTTATTTCAATTATGGCAAGGCTTTGTGGGGGAAAAGAGACTTTGTTAAAAGCAGTGAGATGTTATTGAAGCAAATAGATTGGGTAAAACAGCAAGATGAGACTTATACTCCCAGTTACAAAGATTATGAATTATATCAGCTTTTAGGGGATGATTATTTCTATCGTAAACCCAATGATTTTGCTTCATCAATAGAATATTACAAAAAATCTCTTGAAGGTAATTCCAATTATATTCCCCTCCCTACTAAAAAAAGAATTATTCAAAATTTAGCGATCGCATATCACAGCCTAAAAAGTTATGGCCAAGCAATTGAGTATTATAATAAGCGTATCGAACTTGGTATTGATTCTACTTCGGCTTCGATTTATAAAAATGCCGGTTATTCTGCTTTAAATATAGCCAACAATGCCCAAGCCGGTGGTGGTGAAGAAGATAATATTGATGAGGAAAATAGCGGTGGTAGCTCCCCTGAAGAAGGGATTGATACCACTTTGAATTATTATCAGGTCGCCGCTGATTATATGCAAAAATATTTAAAGTTTAACCCCAATGATCTCAAAGTCTTACTGCTTATAGCGGATACATATTTGTACCGACTTTCTGATTGTACTAACGGAACTCAGCATTACGAAAAAATCCTTTCTTTGGAGCCTAATAATTGTGAAGCCCTGAAGTCTATCGGTTATGCTTATTTTGGGGGGATATGTAAGAAAAACTATACCAAAGCCTTAGAATACCTTTTGAAGGCGCAAAAATGCCTCACCTCTGAAAAAGGTGATTGCGCTGATGTTAATTTGGATTTGTATATCGCCCAGTGCTATCATCTTCGGGCTGCCGACAAAGCTGCTAAAAAATTAAAAGCCAGTGCGGATTTTAAAAATGCTTATAAATGGTATGGGAAATGTTTGAAATGCGATCCGACGAATGCTGAGTGTAAGAAAGGTCGCGATGACGTTAAATTTGAATTTTAAATTGACACGAAACTTCTAACTTAAATTTTAGGAGCGTTAATGGCTGCTGAAAAAACTCAAGATAATTCTAAAAATAAAATCAGTGAGCAGCAAAGGTTCCACTATATCGGTTTTGATGTTTTTCCGGGAGAGCCAAAGGATCTTTTTGAATCTGATGCCGAGAAAGAAAAATATGTAGAAGCAATCAAAGCCAAGCGTGAGGAAGGGGAAACAATAAGGGAACAATGTACTCTTTTGGAAGACAGGGTTTCCTTTTTGGATCGTTTGGTGATGACTATTGCTTCCTTGGTTATTATTGTCTCTCTTTTTATTCCGTGGTTTTCCGCCTATAATGAAATTGTGGAAGAATCTAAAACTCCGGCGCAAAATTCTGCTGTGATGTCTGATTCAACAAAAATGTCTTCTGAAAATAATATGGGGGCTGTTGCCGATTCTAACGCTATAACCAGTCCAACCGCTGCTTCCACGACACCGACTGAAACAACTCCGACTAAACCCGAACAAGCCGTTAGAAAAGGTGTAACAAAGACGGGAGCTTCGGAAGAAGTTATTCACGGATATGTGGTAAGAAAAAAGATTCATAGGGAATATTCTCGTGTATCCGCTATCGGAGCTATTTTGTCATTGGGTTCGGAGGGGAAATATGTTTTTTCATCCGGTTTTGTTTTAATTCTAACGGGAATAATATTTTTGCTTATTTTTATATTATGTATTGTTTTGCCTATTTATACTTTGTATGGTTTGTTTGGTATAAAAGGGAATGCAGATCAGAAAGCGCTAAGACTTAAAAAGATGTTGCGATTCAACTGGATTCCTCTGGTATTATTTATTCTGACGATGCTTTTATCGTTTTTCGGTGCTGATTATGGTTTCGATGCGGCAAATTTATTTGGCAGTTTAGGTAAGAGTTATGGCCCGGGAGCATTTTTAAATACTATCTCCTGGGGTGTTTTTATTTCTTTGAGTGCTTTTATAATTACAGCAGCAAAAGGAATAGAAATTTAATTTGAAACAATTGTACTTTTTAAATTTGGAGGTTTAATTCTCGTGGTTAAACAAACTATTTTCATTACCCTTACTTCTTTGGTTGCTTTTGCTATAGGGTTTGGGTTGTGGTACGGAGTTTTTAGAACATCGGAAACTCCTATTGTGCACTCGCTCTACAAAGGTGGCCCTTTGGTAGTTCTTTTGCTTGCTATCTTAATTATGCTTTTAGTCTTTGTTGTTGAGCGGTACATCTCACTATATGGAAACGCTAAAGGTAAAAGTTCGGTGCAAGTTTTCTTTAAGAAACTAATTACTTTAATCAATAATGATGACTATGACGGCGCTTTGGCTGCTTGTGACAAACAACGTGGTACTACCGCCAATGTTTTAAGAGCCGGTATTGACCGTTATAGGGAAGTTAAAGATAATTCCGCGATTGATGGAGAAAAGAAAATCCAGCTAACTCAATCGGCAATCGAGGAAGCCAATGCTCTTGAAGGTCCCCTTCTGGAAAGAAACTTGATAGCATTATCGACTATTGCTTCTATTGCTACGATGGTAGGTTTGTTGGGAACCACTATTGGTATGATTCGTGCTTTTGCGGCTACCGGTAGTGCCGAAGGCGGCGTTATCGATGCTACTCAGTTGGCAACCGGTATTTCGGAAGCATTGGTTAATACCGCTTTTGGGTTAATTAATGGTATTTTAGGAATCTTTTTCTACAATTTCTTTGTTAATAAAGTAGATGCCTTCAATTATACGACCGATGAAGCGACTTTTGAAGTTATGCAGATATTGAAGGAAAAAGAAGGAATTTAAAATATGGCCGCTAAAAAGAAACGGAGAATATCT
>JAADHM010000148.1 GCA_013151855.1 FCB group bacterium
CTTCTCTTTTGGACAGGCCTTGTTTGGTTAGTTGGTCAATATCCTGATTGAAAGCGGTGAACTGCTCTTGGAGAATCCTTGTTAGAGGTAATTTTTAAAAGCAATTACTTAATACCATTAATTTTTTAAATGAAAAACTGTGGACAATTGAGAACCTTGCCAAATATTTACAAGTGAAAAAGAGTGTTATTAAATATTGGATTTACAACTCTGACATCTCCCATCTAAAACTGAGTAAATTCATCCGCTTTGATAAAAATGAAATCATAAATTGGATTAAAGAAAATGTCGCCCCCCCCTGCGGGGGCGTGGATTGAAACAGAACACGACAAAGTATACCGCCTTTAAACCTGTTTGTAAAGAACTCTTGCCACTATGGGCAATTAGGTGCCGGCCCTCCCGCAAACATATAGTTTATCATGAAGAGAATATCATTACTATTAACAGAACCATTACAATCAATATCAGCAGACTCTAAGGGAGAAGGAGCAGGTCCCCCGACAAAAGCATAATTAATCAAATACAGTAAATCATCCGCATTTACAGCCCCATCACCATTAGCATCCCCCAATATATAATAAGGAGTTTTAACTTTTATAGAAGTAAATGGAGAAAAACGGCTTTCCTGAGCATCATTATCGGTAGCAGTGACTCGATACCAATATTGACCATCCGGTTTTCCCGTAAAATTATAGAAAGTATCAACGATAGAAGATGAAATCTCTGTTTGATTCTGAAAAATATTGACATTTTCTATGTCATCAATATAAACCCCTTCTTTAAGGGTATAATAATCAGTATAATATGCTAGTCTAAAAATAACTTGCTGGCCAACGTATGGTGAAAGATCGAATTTTGCTTCCACCCAATCCAATGATGCTCCAGTTATACCGTTTCCCAAATTTTGTCCATTAGGATTATTATTAGTAGTTAAATTGTTAGCTATATTTTCGTAAGTATAACCCCCATCAGTGGAAACTTGAGCATAAAAATAGTCCCATCCGTTTTCGATAGCATACCATATCCAGAATTTTAGAGAATCATTAGGTTGTACTTCATAAGGGACATTAGATACCAACCAATGATGACTGCGATTGACACTATTGGTATGCCAACTGTATGTCCCCGAATGACTGCGGCTATTACTTAACAACATTCGCACCGTTTGCCAATAACCGTAATCGCTTTCGGCATCATCAATCATTTGTTGTTTGTCTGTATATTCCATTAATTTATAAGATACCGGCGTATTGATCGTATCATCAACAGACCACTCTATACTATAATTGGAATCGGAAGAGTCGGGACTAAAAATTGTCGGAGTCTTGGGAGGAGCGATTTGAAAGGGGTTGTTGGCAATTTTGGCTAAGAAGAGATTAGGCCAAATATTCTCTGCTTCCAATGTCGGGATACGGCTGGGATCAGGCCAAAATCCATCGCTGGCATTACCGATTTCGCAAGTCAAAGAGATAGTTCTCGGTTTGGAAATAGTGTCGCCCCACGCCCAATCGTCGGCATCGCCATTGGTAGGATATAAACTCCATCCAATTTCCGGGTTATAACCATTTAATTTGGTTAAAGAATCACCCAAATTTTCATAAAAATCTTCTTCGGTGGTATAGAAGCGGTCATACCCGAAAGGCCATATTTCTAAGTCGGAATAGCTATGAAAATTATGGATAATTTGGAAATGATGCGCCATGATGAAATTTTTTACATTTTGCGTCTCCGGTTCAGAAAAAGGTCCTGTCCCGCGATAAGTTTCATAATCGGTATTGGGGGATGAGCCCAGGTCGTCATAACCCCATTTAAAGCTATAGTTGCGATTCAAGTCCACCCCATAATTTCCATCGCCGTTATTACGACGATTTTTCCGCCACATTCCTCCACCTAAAGGGTCGGTAGTTTGGTTATATACATAGCCGTCGGGATTTTGTACCGGAAGAAAGTATAGTTCACGATTGTTGACAATATCGGTGACTTCCGGATCCACACCGTAATTTGACAATAAGTAATTCATATAATTTAACAAAGCGTCGGCGGCGGCGGGTTCTCGGGCATGAATTAAAGAAATATAAAAAACCTCCGGTTCGTCTTCGTCAATGTCAGGATTATCGGAAATTTTAACAACCCATTGGGGGCGTCCTTGTATGGAATTGCCTATGGAAAATTTATCGGTTGTTATATTGGGATAAGCCGCCGTCAAAGAATCCAGATATGCTACTATCTCCGAGTAGGTACGGAAACCTCCCATTGATGCGCTTTCGGTATTTCTGGAAAGGTAGAAAGCTTTTATGTCCGGATGAATGACTTCATATTTAATATCGAGTGACTGCAATTTGGTCAAATCTTCAGGTTTAGCAAAGACTTTAAATTCTTCGCCTTTCATCCCCACGATGTCTAATCCCAATTTTTGCATAGCAAAATATTGTTGTTTGGACATTTTTTTTAATTTAATAAAAGATATTTTCTTAGAAACGGTAGAAAAAGAAGAACCTGCTATTAATGTAACGATGATGAAAAACATTATAAATCGTCTCATGTGTCCTCCAAGGGAAGTATGTGGTTTTGTACAAGTAATGGTGAGGTTATAAATAAGATATATGATTTTTATAATTTGTAAATAATTATCTTGTATTATAGCAAAATTATAATTTGATAGTTTACCCTTTTCTTTTTAAAATATTTGTTTTTATTGATTATTTGATGTATAATTTCATTTTTGAAAATGTAATGTATATGAGGAAATATGAAAGTATTGATTATCGGGTCGGGTGGGAGAGAACATACTCTCGTTTGGAAACTGAAAAAATCAAGAAAAGTTAAAAAAATATTTTGTGCTCCCGGTAACGGTGGTATGTTGTTGGATGCCAAAATCATTGATATTAAGGCTGATGATGTCAAGGGATTGTCTGATTTCGCTTTTCGTAATAAAATAAATTTAACGGTTGTGGGTCCCGAAAAGCCTTTGGCTGATGGTATCGTGGATGAATTCAATAAACGTAAGCTGAAGATTTTCGGTCCCGACAAAAAAGCCGCTCAAATAGAAAGTAGCAAGGTCTTTGCCAAAGAGTTTATGCGCAAATATCATATACCGACCGCTCCCTTTAAGGTTTTTTCCAATGCCGCCGAGGCAATCGGTTTTTGTAAATCGGTTCAATATCCCGTTGTTATCAAAGCCGATGGATTGGCGGCGGGTAAAGGAGTCGTTATCGCCAAAGATTACGAAAGAGCGCAAATGGTTATCGAAGATATTATGTTAAATAAAATCTTCGGTGATGCCGGTGAAAGAATATTGATTGAATCCTTTTTGACGGGGCAAGAAGTATCTATTATGGCTATTGTCGATGGTAATAAAAATTTTATTCCGCTTCTCCCCAGTCAGGATCATAAACAAGCTTACGATGGCGACCGAGGACCCAATACCGGAGGTATGGGAGCCTATTGTCCTACCCAGTTTGTTTCCAAAGAATTAATGGAAAAAATAAATGAGAATATTTTGTTTCCTACTATGAACGGTATGATAAAAGAGGGTATTACTTATAAGGGAGTTATTTATGCCGGACTGATGTTGACGGAATCAGGTCCCAAAGTCTTAGAATATAATTGTCGTTTTGGTGATCCGGAAACTCAGGTAGTATTGCCTTTGTTAAATACTGATTTATATGATTTGATGATGGCTGCCGTTAATCAGAAACTTTCTTCGTTTGGCTCTTTGAGTTGGCGTAACGCCACAGCGGCATGTGTTATTATGGCTTCAAAGGGATACCCGGGTAAATATTCAACCGGCTTCAATATTACCGGTTTGAGAGATATTAGAGATAATAATTGCTTAATCTTCCATGCCGGTACTCAGTTTAGAGATAAGAGATTGGTAACAGCAGGGGGAAGAGTGTTAGGAGTGACGGGTATAGATAAAAATTTAAAGCTGGCTCTTAACACCGCTTATCGCTATGTTGGTAAAATAAAGTTTAAGGGAGCTATGTACCGTCGAGATATTGGCTTTCGTGCTTTGAGACCAATGAAACCTATAAATAGGTAGTATTTGTTATATGGCTAAAGTATTAATTATCATTGGGTCAAAATCTGATATGGAATACGCCCAAAAATGCAATGAATTATTGGAAATGTTGGGAATCAAAGGAGTTATAGAGGTTGGGTCGGCTCATCGGCATCCGGAAAAAGTTAAAGAGCTTGCTTCTCAAGCTGAACAAAATGGATTTGAGGTTATCATTGCTATGGCGGGTTTGGCGGCGGCATTGCCCGGTGTCGTGGCATCTTATACCCTTTTACCGGTTATTGGTGTTCCTCTTCCGGCTGCTTTGAATGGGTTGGATGCTTTGTTTTCCATTGCTCAGATGCCAGCCGGGATTCCTGTAGCCACAATGGCTATCGGTTCCCATGGAGCAAAAAATGCGGCTGTTATGGCTGCTCGCATTATCGCCTTGAAAGACAAGGAGATAAATGAGAAACTAATTAAATATCGTGATTCATTATAATATGAATAAGGATCAAATAGTTAATAATTGTGTAGAATATATAAATTTGTGAAGGGAGTTTTTATGGTTAAAAACAAAAAACCTTTTATTTTGGTTCTTATTTTCCTTTTAGCGATGACTTTCGGCATTTTGTTTTCTGTTTCCTCTTCTTTTGCCGACGACACGAAAGCAAAAGAAAGTTTTAACACCGCTTTGAAATTAGAGAAAGAAGGTAAGCTCGATGATGCTTTAATGGCATATAAAGCCTGTATCACTCTTGATCCGAATTATATCGACGCCTATATCAATATGGGGGCGATTTATTTTCAGAAAAAGCAATACGATAAAGCTCTAAGTGTATATAAGACAGTTACCGAAAAAGATAAGAAAAGTGTAACCGCTTTTGAAAATTTAGGTAAGGTTCAATATGCCTTGAGAAAATATGCCGAGGCCGAGATTTCTTTTAAAACAGCTATAAACTTGGACAATAAGAATACGGATTTATATAAAGAGCTGGGCAAAGTATATTATAAAAAACGCAATTACAAAGAAGTTATTCAAACCCTGGATAAATATCATAAGTTAGGCGGTTCGGATTATATTACTTATTTTATGTTAGGTAAGGCATATCAGAAAATCGATAAACCGATGAAAGCCATTGAAGCCCTGAAAAAATCGATTCAACTCAAGAAAGATTTTTACAGTTCTTATTCTGCTTTGGGGCAAATTTATCTCGCTCAGGGAAAATATGTTAATGCGGCAAGTGCTTTTAAGAAGGCCTTGAAAGTCTCTCCGAATAAATATCGTGCCGCTTATAACTATGCCATAGCGGTGGAGTCTAACAATCCCAAAGATTATGCTACCAACATAAAGAATTGGACAAAGTTTGTAACACTTGCCAAAAAATATCCTCGCGCCAAGCAGGATGTTGCTATTGCCGAACAGCATATAAAGGATTTGAAAAAGGCACAAAAAGCTGCTGCTTTACAATAAAAGAGCGGTGATTTTAAAATTTAGGGCAGGATTGAAAACAATCCTGCTTTTTTTAATATTGTAATATTCAATAAT
>JAADHM010000176.1 GCA_013151855.1 FCB group bacterium
TGTTCCGTTAAACCGATAGCAAGGATATTATCGATTTTAGTGATGTGACAATCCTTCCACCCCTGATTTTTATCCATCCCCAATAAATCCGCAACCGCTTGATTATATTGAACTAAAAACCCTTCCTCGTTCAGTAAAAATAAACCCACGGAAATGTTACTTAAATCTTCCCAAAAAAATGAATCTTTTGCTTTAGAAATATCTGTCGTTATTATATCATTCATTTTCCCATACCATATTGTCTATCTTTTCTTTCTTGACATCGTTGTCCTCAAATGTATGGTCAATCTGTTGATTGATTTCCAATATCATTTGATTGGCTTTGTTAATATCCAAGGAAGCTTGCTCCATATGCTTCAGACGGCTCAAAGTCTTTTGCTTGATGACCGTATTTCCTGCCAACATGTATTGAATATTGCCAATAATAACCGCCAGAGAATTATTAATCCGATGAATGATAGATGCTGTTTGTCGGGCGATATCAACAGCTTCCCGGGGATAAATAGTTTCGCTCTTTATTCTCAGCAGCTTATTTTTATTATCTTCATATCGAGTTTTCAAATCTTCATATCTTTTTTGATAGATGACCTTTGATAATGAAAAAGCAATCTGACCGGCTATGGTTGACATTAACTGAACGTCCTCATGGTCAAAGAAATCGGGGGCTTTATTCCCTAAGTTGATAACACCTATAATTTCTTTTGCCAATGATATGGGCACTGCCATAAAAGAAGCAAAGTCTTTATCGGGATCAAAACCGTTTTTTCGAGAGCGATCGGATAAAAGCAGAGGTTTCATGCTATCTGCAGCCCATCCCGATAACCCTTCTCCCTTATTAAGCTCCAAAAAACCCAGAACTTCCACTTTTTCCTTGAAACTGGCAATATATTCCAGTTTCTTTTTCCCCAAATTATATAAATACAAAGAAGCCGCATCGAATTTAATTAATTTTCTCAGTTTGTTTAATATTTTTTCACCGGAAGTATTATCGAGCTTTTTATTTTGGCACACCTGATCAATTTCATTCACGATATGCAAAAAATCTAAAAACTCTTTTTTGTGTAGCAATCTTTTCACTATAATTATCTCATCAATTTAAAATCTTACTCCGACCAATTTTCGCACGCGCTTTGAAAGTTGCTTACTTAATTTCTTTTCAAGTTCATCAAAAAAAGCTATTTTCGCCGGAGCGGTAAGATGAAGGTCGGGATCATTGATATCATCGTCCATCGTAGCTTGAAAGATACGCGGACCTTTTTGTGTGACGCTAAACGGTTCGGCCATCAATAAGGCCCCTCGTTTTAAATCTATAAAACGAATTTCTCCTTCGATAATCCCCACTGTTTCATATTTATGAAACACTAAAGGGAGGTGAAAAGATTTGTGCCTTTCCAATCCTTCTTTGGTGACTTTAACCACCATCAGGTAACGTCCGCCTATTTCCCGCCCCCAGTTTATAAGACTGTCAATATTATAATAAGAATTGGGAAAAGCGGGCTGCAAGGTTTCCTTGTTTTTGGTGGCAACAACTCTTACGGCAGGCCAGCGGCTCAAATCACAGGTCAGTTTTTGCTCCAGTTGGGAATCGCTCCATGCCAGAGGAGAGGAAATGACATGTAATAATATCTTTTTCTGAGAAAGCTCTGAGGCATAGCCGATCGTCGATAATAAAACCGTCACCAAAATCATAGATATTGTTTTCATAAATCTATCCATTTAACGAGTAACCTCGGAACGATATAAATATTTGTTTAAGGTCTCTTGAACTCTTTGTTCAAAATTAGCAATATCCATGGTGTTAAGCTCTAACTCGGACTCCGATAATCTGTCTTGAAGAAATTCTTGAGAGACAAACTCGATACCGGTAAGATAAAAACTTTCGTCTTTATCAACCCGTTTGACAAGTCCCAAAACATCGGACATAATGATATTGTCTTGTAAAGTAAACTGTAGAAGCACGACATCATCTTCATAAACGGGTTCCTCAAGTTCCACCAGCATCCCCCCGGCGGAAATATTTAGGATCGTTCCCTGAATTTTATAACTATCTTCTTCCGACGATGGTTGGTAGTAGCGTCCTTGAAGCATTTTCATCATCACCGGGGAAGATATTTCCAAACGGATGAAGCGGCGTTTGTTTTCCACGGATACTTTGAACGGTTTTTTGGCCATGATGTTTTTGTTATTCATATCAACATCAGAGACATGTTTCATTTTCGTTATTTGAGACATTATAATCCTCCTGTTTTTTATTTCTGCATCCTTGCTGTTAATTTTTTTTCCAATTCCGCTCTCTTGGAAACACTATATTGAAAAACTACCGGGGGAAGTTGTTTCAGGGTTAGCTGCGGGAAATGGATCTGTTTTTTTTCGGTGACGATAAATTCCACTCCAACATTAAAATGATATTTATCCACCGGATAACTGTAAGAAACCTTACCTACAATCAAACTCGGAAATTCAATATCCTTAGCTTCGATGTTCAATAAAAGGTAAGTGGTATCGGTTAAATGCGAAGGGAAAGCAAGCATTATCCCCCCGCTGGAAAGATTCAAAGAATCTGTCTCAATCCAGCGAAGACGGGATATATTATTTTTGTTAAAAGTTTGAGCCGAAATTACCGCACACTTGACCCGCCGGGAAATGTTAAAACGATGGAATCTTCTCCGTAAAAGAGGAATCATATATTTACCAAGCTCAATATGGCATTGTTCGTGGGTATTTCTTCTTAAGGTGGCGGGTACCGACACTCGCTGACCTTTATAAAGGAATTGAACAACAATTTGTTGCTCGTCAAACAACTTATCCAATAGGGAAACGCTGCCAGTATGATCAATGGACAGAATGTGTTCATTCACCAAAATAACTTTACTTTTTATAGGTTTACCTTGATACTTTTCGGAAAAGATGACAATCTCTCTGCCCACCAAAGAGGAAAGATCCATCTCCAAAGAGTTAATTACCACTTCTTTCTTTTTTTCTGCCATAACCATTCTATATCAGCCCTTTTCTGCGCATCTCTATTTGTTGATGAAAGATAAAATTGATCAATTGATTTTGAGTAAAGCGGTCAAATGATGTTATACTGGGCGGTAAAAGTATTATCAGTTTTTTATCGAGATGTAATGACAAATGATCGGCACGAATAAATTCCACCCCGCTATAATATTTTTTATCCTCTTCATAAGTCCTTCGACATATCGCCACCAAAGGTTGAGCCATGTTCAACTTGGAAAACATATCGGAAGTAAGTAAAATGATATCCGATGGTTTTATCTTCTCGGCACATTCCAAAAGCATTCCTCCCCCGCTGATATTAACACCGACGGCCTTAA
>JAADHM010000203.1 GCA_013151855.1 FCB group bacterium
ATCGGCATCCCCGATAATTTTGTTACTCACGGAGACCGTAATTTGCTTCTCCACGAGATTAAACTTGACGAAGAAGGTGTCGTGGAACAAATCAGAGAAGTTATATCTAAAAAAGAGAAACACAAACATTTGTTCCCCAGACTTACTTTGCGTAAAAAGAAAATACAACCTCATTTTATTGCATCTGTCGACGAGAAAGTATTAACCGGTAATGAAGAAGAAAATAGTTAATCTATGCGTTTCGGATTAATCACCAACTTGAAAAGAGCGGGCGCTCGTGAAGCCATTGAAACTTTTATTCAGTGGTCGCGACAATCAAAGAACCAACTTTTTTTATGTGATGATTTAAAAGAAATATCTCATGACGGATTGCAGTTTGTATCCCGTAAAGAAATTGTTTCCCATGTGGATATTTTGGTTTCCATGGGGGGAGATGGCACCATGCTCTCGGCAGTCCGTACCGTGGGGGCTCAAGGAACCCCCATTCTTGGTATCAACATAGGGTCTTTGGGGTTTTTAACACAATTGACCCCTCAACAACTTCCTCCCGCTTTGGATGCTATTGTCAAAGGTGAATATCAAATTGAAAAGCGGATGCTTTTAAAAGCAGAGACGGAGCGGATGAACGAAGTTGAAAGTCCTTATGCTTTAAATGACATTGTCATCGATAACGGTCCCGTAAGCCGCCTTATTGATATCAATTTAAAAGTTAACGGCGAGGATATCGTTACTTATAAAGCGGACGGTCTTATTATCTCCACTCCTACAGGTTCAACGGCATATTCTCTGGCGGTTGGCGGACCGATTATGCATCCTAAAATGGAAGGTATGATTGCGGCGCCTATTTCTGCCTTCTCGTTAAATACCAGACCTATGGTTTTTTCTCCTGAAGATATTTTGGAAGTA
This sequence comes from FCB group bacterium, assembly GCA_013151855.1. Classification (GTDB taxonomy): domain Bacteria; phylum Zixibacteria; class MSB-5A5; order GN15; family FEB-12; genus JAADHM01. The sequence continues at coordinate 907 of JAADHM010000203.1, forward strand.
AAGATAAATTCTGCCCACCGGCAAGCCGGTTTAACCCTTGACGGACAGGTCATGCTACCTTTAAAAGATTCTGATATGGTTGTTATCAAAAGAGCTGATTTTTACGCCAATTTTATCGTTTTTCCTGATAATTCTTTTTATAAGATATTGAGAAACAAGCTCCATTGGGGTTATCCTCCTTCGGTAACATAAGTTTATCGAAGGTCTTTTTTTGTATCAAAATATTGTTTTCAATCCATAGAACTGCTTGCATCGTTTAAAGAAAATTTATACCTTTTGCCTATGGCAAAAATAGCCCCGTCGATTTTAGGAGCTGATTTCGGACATTTAGCTGAAGAAATCCATGATACCGTTAGAGTGGGAGCGGATTGGCTCCATCTTGATATTATGGATGGTCATTTTGTCCCTAATATTTCTTTTGGTCCCTCAATAGTTAAAACTATTGATAATTTAACAGATAAATTTCTCGATGTTCATTTAATGTTGTCAGAGCCGGAGAAATATTTTGAACCTTTCGTAAAAGCCGGAGCGGATTCAATCACTTTTCATATAGAGGTTCATCCTCAACCGATGAAATTTTTAGAGATAATAAAAAACTTAGGCGTTAAAACCGGCTTGTCTCTTAATCCTGATACTGATATAGAAAAGGTTTTACCATATTTGGAATATGCCGACTTCCTTTTGATTATGTCGGTTTTCCCCGGATTTGGAGGACAAGAATTTATCGAAAAATCTTTGGAGAGGATAACGGTAGCTAAGAAATATATTATTTCCAACAACTTGAAAACAAAGGTTGCCGTTGACGGAGGAATTAACGGAGAAAATGCCGCTCAAGTAGTAACTGCCGGAGCTGATGTTTTGGTGATCGGTTCCGCTTTTTTTAAAAGTTCGGATAGATACGCTTTGACTAAAAAAGTTCAGAGTTTATAAATTGTGATGAGCAAAAAAATGAGTTTTATCAATATCTTTACTGCTATTAAAAAGGTTACAGCTTATGATAGAAAAAGTTGAAAAGGAACAAAAGATAATGTTTGACCCATGGAGAGGTTTTACCGAGAAAAAATTACCGGAAGATTGGTATAAAAAATTTACCGGTTTAGCTAAAACAGCGCGGGCGAATATTTTAAAAATGACTACTTTGGCACAATCGGGTCATCCCGGTGGTTCCATGTCTTCCATTGATATTTATCTGATGTTGTATAATATAGCCAATGTCGATGCCCATAACCCTTATCGTGATGACCGTGACCGCATTATTATTTCCCATGGCCATACATCCCCGGGGGTTTATAGCGCTTTGGGGGCGGCTGGTTTTTTTGATGTCGATGACGCCATCACTTTCTTTCGCAAAGCCGGCTCTTCATTCGAAGGACACGTAGAGCGTTTTGTCCCGGGCGTGGAGTGGGGGACCGGGAATTTAGGTCAGGGTTTGGCTGCCGGTATCGGTAAAGCTATTTATGCCCGACTTTCCAAGCAAAAATTCCATACTTATGTAATTATGGGTGATGGGGAACAGCAAAAAGGGCAGATTTCCGAATCGCGAAGAATTACCGTGAAATATCATTTGAATCGGTTGACCGCGATTATTGATTATAACCGGTTACAGATTTCCGGACGTATCAGTAAAGTAATGCCCCAACATATCATTGATGAATGGCAAGCGGATGGTTGGAGAGTGATTGAAATTGACGGTCATGATTTCCATCAAATATACGATGCTCTATATACTGCCAATCATGATGATGAATATCCGATTATGATTCTTGCTCATACGGTTATGGGTAAGGGGGTATCGTTTATGGAAAATGATGAAAAATATCACGGGTCGGTGTTGAAGCCGGAGCAGCTTGACGATGCTTTACGGCAGTTAGGTGGTTTTGAAAATGACCTCGAAAAATATCGAACCAAAAGATTGCAAAGTCCGCCTTTTGTTTTTAATAGAAGAGCCCTTAATTTTCCCATTGTAAAAACCGGTGAACCTATTACCTATGATGTAGAAGTTAAGATGGATAACCGCAGTGCTTTTGGCAAGGCTCTGGTTTCTGTTGCCGAAGCTAATTTCGGCACTAAAGAATTTCCGATGGCGGTTTTTGACTGTGATTTGGCAAAATCGGTGAAAACTCATGAATTCGCTCAAAAATATCCCGACAATTTCTTTCAGTTTGGTATTTCCGAACATAGCACGGCTACCGCATCCGGTTCCTTTTCAGCAGAAAAGGCTCTTTCGGTATGGGCGGATTTTGGCGTTTTTGGAATCGGAGAAACTTACAATCAAGCCCGGCTAAATGACATCAACCAAACCAACTTGAAATTGTTCTGCACCCATTGCGGTGTCAATGTCGGTGAAGATGGCGTTACTCATCAGTGTATTGATTATTTTGCTTTGTTAAATGCCACTTATAATTGGAAAGTTATTACTCCCGNNNCCGCCGATCCCAATCAAACCGATCGCATCGTTCGCTACGTTTTATCTCAGCCGGGAAATTTTGCCGTTATTATGGGTCGGGCTAAAAATCCCGTTATTACCGATTTGTCGGGAAAACCTTATTTTGCCGGGGGATATGAATATCGTTATGGAAAAATGGAAACCATTCGCCAAGGAGAGAAAATAGCATTGGTGGCGGCGGGACATATCCTATGGGTTGCTATGGAAAGTTGGAAAGAGTTGCATGACCGAAATATTGATATTACCTTAGTCTCGGTTTCCGATTGGAGTGATATTGGCACTGAAGATTTAAAAATGTTATCGGATTATAAAAATGTGGTTGTTCTTGAAGATCACAATGTTAAAAACGGGTTGGGAGCTACTATTAGCGAAAAAATGTTTCAGGCCGGTTTTTCAACAAAGATTACTAAAATTGGCGTAGAACATTATGCTTCTTCGGGTACCACGCATGAATTGTATCAATTGCTGGGTATGGATAGTAAAACTGTCGTTAAAAAGATTATAAACCTTTTATTATTATAGAGTATTTTTTTGAACTTTAGAATAGTTTCAAGTTTAGAACAAGAAAATTACTTGAAGAATAAGAAATATGTTAGCAGGATATATTACAGCCACCACAACTGATTTTGTGCGCGTAGTGAATAATAATGACAAGATCAGGTTGGTCTATCATAAGAGTTATTCCAATAGGGATTTTCCTCATTTTGAATCTGTGCTCAGTTTATATCTGAGAAAAACCAAGG
>JAADHM010000019.1 GCA_013151855.1 FCB group bacterium
TGCTTTTTATCTTTTTGGATGATTTATGAAGTTTTTTACCCTTATTTTTTTTGACTTTGGTCGCTTTTATTTTTGTTTTAGCTTTTTTCTTAACCACTTTTTTAGAGGTAGTCTTTTTTACTTTTTTCTCCACCGCCGAAACATTACCGCTCAGCGAAAAAAGAAATAAACCCGTAATTATAAAAATCATAATTCTTTTCATTTTATCACCTCAAAAATAATTTAACTCACAAATCTATTTTATGCAAACTGTAAATCTAACTAATGTCGTTTACTCCTTATTTTGGTATTTCCGGTATAGCGATGTCCGCTTGATACCCTTTTTGAACTTCTTATCGTCCTTCCCGAGCTTTTATTACCACCAGACGACTTACGATTTATGTGCCTTTCGCCACTTTTCTTTGGGCTATTTTTATAAGCCTTTCCTTTAGATGATTTACCCTTCGATGAACGGTCATGTTTTTCTACCGTTTTGCTTCTTTTATGACCTTTTGAAGATTTTTTTACCGATTTTTTATTTATTTGCGTACCGCTTTTCTTCCGATAAACGGACGACTTGTAAGATTTTTCTTTATTGCTTCTCTTTTTGAACGCTGAATTTCTTTTTGATTTTCCTGAAAGACCATAACGATCTAAAGACTTATAACCCGCTTTTGAAGAAACTCTCTCTCCTCTTTTTTCAACACGATTACCGCTTGATTTCGACAAACGATAAGATTTGGAGTATTCATATCCACTTCTTTTAGACCTTTTATCCCGTGAAAAAACACCTTTGGTTTCATAACCTCGAGACGTTTTTACTAACTTAGTGGAACCATATACATATTTTTTCTTGTAAGTTATCGTTGCACTTTTTCCCGCCCGAGTTTTTCCAGACACATACGTTCGGGAGGATTTTGTAACCATGCGTTTGGTTTTAAAATGGGGATATCCGTTTTTCAAAGGATTGCGATAACCAGCCATCCTAACTTTTTTGTATTTCGACACCACTCGAGGAGAAGTTTGGATTACCGTTCGCCCTAAAACAACAGTATTGTAACGAGAGATATAAACATCGGATTCCCAGCAATAACCGTAAGGGTCATAGATAGTAAAGGTCTGCCAACCGACATAGATACTGGGGATATACAAAGGAGCGACTCCCCAATAAATACCATTGATATAAACCGTTCCTCCATAAGGATAATCAATATAGACATTACCACGGATAGTCCAATCCGGATAATCGGGATAATAAACGGGACGGTAATAATCTTGTTCCCACTCATTGATATTGATAGCACTACGGTCATAAGCAAAGCGCTGTCCATCATAACGGACAAAATAACGGCTGTTGACATAATCCATAAAATCCAGTCGGTCCTGATCGTCACCTACTTGAAGACCGGAAGCGGGATACCAATCCGGAATGGGAAAACGCTCACGGGAAGCGATTATTTGGATGTTTTCCACTCCTTCGGGACCGCTGACGACCAAATCAAAATCATCATTGCCGTTAGGTAAGCGATGGGTAACCCCACCTTTGATAAAATTATCTTCATCGGGATCGGAAGGGAAAAGAAGATCCACCCTCCCTTTGCTATCCACCGAATAAATAGCGACGAAAGCATCCCGATTGGTGCGGAAATTTATAACAATATTGTCTCCGATAAAATAATCCCCATCGGAATGATTAGGCCAAACTTGAACATCAAGATAACGGTCAATTTTAACACGATCATAGTATTGACTATAATCTTGGGTATTATCAGCCTTCGCCAAAAACGGCAATATCGACGCCAGCAGAACTGACATCACTGTTGTTTTTAATATCTTCGTAAACATTTTTACCATCCTTTTCATTTATTTATTATTGTTCAAAAGAATATTTTTATTCAAATAGTTAGGGTTATGGCTGGGTCGAATAACGATAGTTGACGGAGAAACCAACTCGGGGTTGTCTTGGTCTGTTTGATATGCCCAGCGAAAAGTTACGGAATTGGTATTTATCGATAAAACTCTCATTTTAGCATAATGAGAATCTCTGGTCCAAATAACATAAGTATGACCGACAATTATCTCCGACCAGCCGTTTTCCGACCAACCATCCTGAGGAGCATAAGAAATATCATCGAAGGAACTCGTATATCCCATATCCTGAATATCCGTCAAAGTATCGGTGACATTGAGATAAAAAACTCCTCCCACTCTATCGATATAAACATCAGCAACCGGGCTGTTATAATTGACTGTTGCCTGAGCGGCAAAATTGTACCCGGAAAGGGTGGAATCTACTTGATAATCGAAAAGGGTAATCTGCCCGTCCGGACGAGGAGTATCAAAAACATTTTCAGCAGATAATTCCGATTCCTGACCGGCAACATCATAAGCGGACACGGCATAGTAATAAGTAACTCCATTTTTAGCGGTATTATCATCGAATTCATATATTAAAAGATCAAGATTGGGATTAGAATCGGCATCAACACGACCAATTTCTACAAAATTATTGTTGGGCTCCAAAGAACGGTAGACAATATAACCGGCAACATCATTTTCATAAATTCCATTCCAAAAAATATAAACGGCATTATCACCGGTAACGGAATAAACACCCTGAGGTGCAACGGGAACATTATCGTAAACCACGGGATTGTTGTCATTGCAACTCGAAAAAACAAAAATTATTGTTACCAGACTTATAATTATCGTTAATACCTTCTTCATTTTTTCACTCCTTAAAATCATCATTTTATTTTTTCTGATTAATAAGACATCAAAAACAATGCCAAACAGCGTATCCTATTGATTTACAAGAAGATAATGTTTGCTTATAAAAGCGGTGGTGACACCACCGCACAATTATTGTGCTTATTTATTAATTAAAGCACAAATATTGTCACTAATTTGATGGAGATAAATGGTATTCTTTAATTTTTGCTCGCAAGGTGTTGCGATGGATACCCAGTTTTTCCGCTGTGGCAGAAATATTCCAATTGAGTTGGTCAAGGCAATATTTGATATGTTTCTTTTCCATTTCGGCCAAAGGTATTAGCCCTTCACTGTAATTAACCGCTAAATCTTTTTTATTCAAGCCGCTTAAATCATCTTTATTCAGATATTGGGAATTAGTTAAAACCACCGCTCTTTCAATGATATTTTCTAATTCGCGAACATTTCCCGGCCAGTTATAAGAGACCAAAAGCTCTGCCGCCTCCGAGGAAATACCTTTAACTTCTTTGCCGATTTTCTTAGTATATTTTTGAATGAAATTATCAGCTAACAGTAAAATATCTCCCCTTCGTTCTTTTAGCGGAGGAATATGAA
>JAADHM010000071.1 GCA_013151855.1 FCB group bacterium
GTAGAATTTTCCGTGGGGAGAACCGGTGTTATCACTCCCGTAGCAAAGCTAAAACCGGTAAAAGTAGCCGGAGCCATAGTGTCTAATGCTTCCTTACACAATGAAGACGAAATAAACAAACTCGATATTCATATCGGCGATACGGTCATTATCCAAAGAGCCGGTGATGTCATTCCCGATGTTATCAGAGTTATCATCGAGAAACGTCCTCCTAATGCCCAAAAAATTACTTTTCCAACTAAATGCCCTTCCTGTGGAACCAAAATTGTGCGACCTCAAGGGGAAGCCGCCCACCGATGCCTTAATACCGCCTGCCCCGCTCAGGTGGAAGGACGCCTTTTTCACTTTGCCTCCAAAAACGGCTTCGACATCATCGGTTTAGGCGACAAACTGGTGCACCAATTGATAAAGCAAGGGCTGGTAAAAGACCCCTCCGACCTTTTCTTCCTCAAAAAAGAACAACTGCTCCCCTTGGAACTTATGGCTGACTTAAAAGCCGATAATTTACTGAAAGCGATAGACCGCTCCCGCCATACCGAATTACCCAAAATAATCTATGCTCTGGGCATTATAGGAGTTGGGGAAACAGCGGCTAAATTACTGGCAGGACATTTCGGTTCTTTTGACAAACTCCAGTCGGCATCAATGGAATCGTTAACGGAAATTCAAGGAATAGGCCCCATAATCGCCGCCAATATTTACGATTACTTTCAAAATGAAGGTAATATTAAAATGCTGAAAAAAATGCATCGGGGCGGAGTAGAATTTCCGGATTATCAAACAAAGAACAAATCCCTATTATTAGCAGGAAAAACTTTTGTAATCACCGGCACTCTTTCACAACCACGCAATTTTTACAAAAATATAATTGAACAAAACGGCGGTAAAGTTGCCAGTTCGGTATCTTCCCAAACCAGCTACTTATTGGCAGGCACAAATCCCGGTTCCAAGCTGAATAAAGCCCAAAAAATAGGGGTTAAGATTATTGATGAAGATGAATTCAATAATCTGTTATCTTCATAACTTTTTATTTATTGACCTAAATCAAGGACAAATATTGCCCATATTCCTATAATTTTATAAACTTATTACAAGGAAAGAAATATGAGTACATATATGAAAAGGTTTGTCTTCGCCTCGTTATTTTATTTGGGGTTGGGGACGATTTTCGGTATTTTAAATGGAACCATCGGGTTAGGTTATTTTGGCATCTTCGCCCATACTCATTTTAACCTCTTGGGTTTTATGGCGATGGTTATTTTCGGTATCGGTTATTTTATCCTGCCCCGCTTTAACGGTACGGAACTCCGTTTTAATAGCTGGGTGGCTGTTCATTTTTGGCTGGCGAATATTAGCTTAATCGGTATGATTATTTTTCGAGGGTTAGCCGTTGATAGTGGAGAGGCAACGTATAACATTCTTTTTATAATCTTTGCCTCCGTTCAGGTCATATCAATTTTCATGTTTATTATTAACATTTGGCTTACTCTTACTCCGCAAAAACAACCGGTAGCTCAGACACCGACGGCGAGACGACCTTTGAACACACCAACAATCAGCCAAAGGACTCCACCCCCCAAATCTTTTGTGGTAGAGCCATCAGGCCCCAATTTTCCGGTCACTCCCGACACCAAGGTTTCGGAATTGATTGATGCCTTGCCATCATTAAAAGAACTGTTAATTTCTTCCGGTGTGAGAGCGCTTCAACTACCGGGTCATCTGGAAAAAGTTCGAGCTATGGGAATCACGATTGGCATGGTTGCCAACAATCATGGTATTAACCTCGATAAATTAATTTTGAAAATCGAAAAAGAATTTCAACAAAACGGTTTTACCACTAAAATTAATTTGAATGATGACAAAAATGATATTCCTATGCAGGATTTAGTAATAACTACGGAAACATTGATAGGGGAAGCGATAGAAAAATATCCGCAATCAAAAACCGTTTTTGAAAAGTACTTCGGAGCCGGATGTTTCGACTGCCCGGGACAAGCCTTTGAATCAATCAAAATGGCATGTCAGATGCATGGTGTCGATGCAGATTCCTTTATCAAAGAATTACATCATACGATAAGATAAAAAAATGGGAGTTCAAAAACTCCCATTTACTATTTATCCAGTTTAGGATGGTGATTTTAATTATTTCTCGCTTATCTTTTTTTCCAAACTTTTTAAAGTCTTGGTAAGCTTATCGACTTTGGCTTCTAATTTTTTTAAATCACTTTGTTTAGCCAGATTCAACCCTTGGATTACTTTTTTAAATTCCTGTTGAGTTTTAGTAGCACCCCTGGAAATCTTTTCCTTCCATTGAGATGTTGACTTCTCGGCTTTATCAAGCAATTCCATAACGGCTTTTTTCCGGTCGGATTTATCAAGCTCTCCTTTTTTAATCAAATCGTCAATAATATCCTCAGCTTTCTTTTTGGTGACTTGGATAACGCCAATAGAAGCCAAAATAGTATTTTTTAATACGGACATGGATTTATCACCTCCTAAAATTATTAGTTTTTGTAATATATTTTTTGACTCTTTAATATCTCTCCATGATGACAATTCTTTCAACATCACTTGGCCCAGCACCGGTAAAGTTATGTCTTTATGGGTAGCATTGTCAATAATTTTAACTTCGATATTTCTCTTAATAATAGACGCCAATTCCTTTTGGGTAATTGTTTTGCTTTCCTCACTATCATAAAGACGTCTATTATTATATCGTTTAATAATTTTCATATTTTAATATAGTGCATCGCACAATAAAGTCAATAAAAAATATATAATGCAAGAGAAAAATTAATGGCGACCGGTAGACATAAGGACAATATTAACAATTTCCAAAAGTCTTTCACAGGAGAACGGTTTTTTAATAAACATATCGCCACCCGATTTAAAAGAACGCCCCATATCATCATTTCTATCCCTGCCGGTTAAAAAGATAATGGGCACCGTAGAAAATTCAGGATCGTTTTTCAAAGTTTGGCAGACATCATAGCCATCAACTCCGGGCATCATAATATCCAATAAAATAACATCGGGTTTAAAGGCTTTGGCTCTTTCAACGGCTTTTGTGGGGATATTTTCGGTTAAGACCTGATAACCGTTTTCGGTAAGGAAAGTTTCCACAATTTCCGTTATTTCCGGCTCATCATCAATAACTAAAATTTTCGCGGTATTTATATCAATTTTATAAGACATGAATAAACGTTACCTTTAAAATTTTACTTTACAATATTAGTATCGACAAAAAAATAAAATACTTAAATTCTCCCATCACGCTTTTATAGATTCCATCACCAGTTTAAT
>JAADHM010000157.1 GCA_013151855.1 FCB group bacterium
GGAACAATTGTTGATTTTGTCGCTGTCTCTAATTCATCAGTTCCCCAAAAATTCTGGATTCTTTCTCTGTACACCTTTAATTGGGCTATACATCTATTAATGTGCTCTTTATAATCTTGTAATTCCTTAGCATAATCTATCTCTCCTCCAAAGAAAACAGCCATTGAACTTACGCTACTTCGGAAGTTCATTGCCTCTTCTTTTGAGAACAATTCAGTCAATAAAGTTTCCGTGCCATAGTATGCCAATTCGTAATCTTCGCCGTAACGGTTATTGTAAGTAGCATTGGATAGGACTTTCTGAAATTGTGATATCTTCTCATCTATTAACTCAAGTGCTTTGTTTTTTGGAATTTTCATTTTTTTTCTCCTTAAAGTGCCATGTCGTATAACTTAAAATAACCGAACTATTTCGTTTATGCTTCCAAACTGGCATATTTTACGAAGTACTTCGTGGCATGGTCGGCAGACGTCCTCGTCTGCCACATTAAACTCACCGCCAAGCGGATGGGGTCCCCGTAATTACTTTATGTCATTCCTGTGAAAACAGGAATCAACAGGAATCTTTCCTTGGATTTCCGCTTTCGCGGAAACGACAAGATGTTAGTAAATTTATCTCATCGTATAAAAAAAGCTCCCCCGGCCGGATTCGAACCAGCGACCCACTGATTAACAGTCAGTTGCTCTACCAGCTGAGCTACAGGGGAGTATAAATATCTCACTAATTAGATAACTTAAATTATGTCTTTTTTCGTAATTGTCAAATGTTTTATACCTATCTTAAAAGAGTTTCATATAAATTGATGTGAATCCGGCTCTTATTGAAATAATCACGAAATACGAGGTTGATTGAATGAGTAAAGAATATCGGCATTTAAGGAAGTAAATTATAAATGGTGGCAGACGGGGTCGTCTGCCGATCACAAACCACAAAGAATTATTTTTGGCAAACTTGCGGAAAAGTTGTTTTTTCAAAGTAACTCTTTATAAAACAATATATTATGTATCAAAACAGCTTATTTTTGAATAAATATTGTTTTTTCTTAATTAAATTGTAAGTATGAACTTGTATTTCTATTTATTTTTTTAAATATTTCCTTAATTGAAAAACTAAATCTTTGGTGAGTAAAAAAGAATTGTTGTCTTTTATAAAATGCAAATTTCTCTTTGTACCTGTCTTGTTAATTGTTGGGTTGTTGTCGGTAACTATTGCACAAGCAAAAGGTGATGCCAATGAACCCGATACCTATCTACCCTTGAGCAGGTGGCATCCCGATGGTTCGGTGGGTAATTTGTCTTTTCATACTATGTTGCAATATGCATCCGTTGAAAAAGATAAAGGAGTGCCCGTTACCGATATTCAAAAATATGATTTTTCCCTTAACTGGGTGGTGGTTCCCAAAATTACTTTTTTAACGAATTATAGCATCATAAAAGAAGACAGCTTTCGTTACGATATATCCGCAGGATTGAAATATTATCTGAGTAATCCTTTGGACAAAAATCATCGACGAAATCCCGATGGCAGTATCGGTGGTTTATCTGTCTCTCTGTTAGGTGGTTTACGCTATACGAACAGTGCGACCAAGGTATCGAAATTTGTAGGTGATTTTATGGTTACTTTGCCGGTTTCGTATTCGATGACGTTTCAGGGGGGCTATCGTTACTTTGAACAAATCGAAGCAACCGATGTCCAGCAAGGATATCTCAGTTTGTTTTTTTATTTTTCTCCCTATAAACCGGATTCTGCTTTTGTTAATCCTGATGGTCCGGTAGGAAACCTTGCCTTAAAAATAACCGGCGGGGGATCGTCGAATGGTGCTTTCGGACAACTTATCTTTATTTTCCCGCTTAATAATAATCTTTCGTTAAAGACGTCATTTCGCGGGGAAAAAATGGATTCTCCTTATAAACAATCTCTTCTTGGCGGGTTGGGATTTTCTTATTATTTCAGTAATTAAGTTGGTAAATAACTTACCCTTTTATATCTTTTAACTTCTATTTTTTGTCAGAAACTAATCTGTTACCCTTTCGTATAACAAAGTGATTTTAATGCAGTTCTAAGAGGAGGTTATGATGAGAATTTTCATAGCGATAATGATGAATTACAAGAGACAATCGATAATCTAAAAGAAGAAATCGAGGAACTAAAAGAGGAATCGGGTAGTTTAAAAGAAGAGCAAAATAATGTTTTAAATAAGCGGCTTAAAGAATTGAAACAACAGATGAGAGCATTAAAAAAAAAGACTTGATTGATAATATATTTGTACCTTTTCATACGTTCTCCTGAAAAAAGCCCCTCTTTTTTGGGGCTTTTTTATTTTTTCTTTCTTGCTCTTGGCCAATGATAATATATATATTTGAACAATTATGATTAATATAACCGTAGAGAAGTTGTATTCCACGCGGGGACAAGAACTTGAGTTGACTCTTTTGAATAATTCCCCCAAAGGATTGAAAAAGAATATCAATAATCCGGAGATACACCGACCGGGTTTGGGCTTGGCCGGTTTTTTGGAAAGGTTTCCCAGTAAGCGGATTCAAATTTTGGGGGAAACCGAAATGACCTATATAATTCAGTTGTCTTCCGATAAGTTGAAAGAAATCGCCACTAAAATATTTCGACTCGATATTCCCTTGCTTATTATTTCCAAAGGTATTGCCCCTCCCGATGAGCTTATTGAAGCGGCTAATAAAAATAACACCTGTATTTTTTCCAGCAGGTTGAATACTACGGAAGTGACCAATCGCTTAACCGCTTATCTGGATCATCTTTTTGCCCCTTCTCTAAACATGCATGGAACCTTAGTTGATGTCTATGGAGTAGGTCTTTTATATACGGGTAAATCGGGTATCGGTAAATCGGAGGTGGCGCTTGATTTGGTGGAGCGAGGCCATCGTTTGGTCGCTGATGATGTCGTTAAAATTATTCGTAAAGCTCCGGATTTAATTATCGGCACCGGTTCGGAACTTTTGGGACATCATATGGAAATACGGGGAATAGGTATTATCGATATTGAGGAACTGTTTGGTATTAGGTCGATAAGATTACAAAAGCGCATTGAAGTGGAGGTTAATCTTACTTTCTGGTCAGAAACCGAGGATTATGAACGGCTGGGAATTGAAGATACCAAAACTTCCATTTTGGGCGTCCAGATACCTATTATCAGAGTACCCATATCTCCGGGGAAAAATATCACTGTCATCTCCGAAGTAATCGCTATGAATCATATGCTGAAAGTATATGGTGAAAATTCCGCTTTGGAATTTACCAAAAAACTTTCACAGACTTTAAGTCGTCAATCCACTACTCAGGATTATCTTGAGTCTGATTATGAATAAATCCCTTTCCTTTATTTATCTTTAAAAAGGTTGAAAAATAAAAGCAATTTATATATAATACTTATCTTTATTTTAACTTTAGGAACCAAATGTCTTTTCATTAAGTAGAACAAATAAAAGTAACCGGAGGATAAAATTGATGTCGAATAAACGTTATGTGTGGTGGCTCTTTGTTTCTTTGCTCATTATGGGAGGATTGAACAGCTGTAGTAAATCAGGCAACAAAGTCATTGCTCGTGTTGGTGATGATAAAATCACCGCTGATGAATTCAATGATAATTTTAGTAAGGTGCGGATGACTTTCCCCACGGCTCAGGATGAATACAATAAAAGGAGAGAGGTTCTTGATACGATGATAGTTACCCGTCTGTTGGTTCAGGCGGCATACGAAAAACATATTGATAA
>JAADHM010000034.1 GCA_013151855.1 FCB group bacterium
CCTGGAGATGACCTCCGAGCTGGTGAGGAGCTGGGGGCGGGAGGTGCCGGAGGTTGAGGGGCAGGCGCTTGAAAGGCTGGAGGAGACAATAATGGTTCTTTCCAGAGCTCCCGGAATAGTGGCTATGGATTCAAATTGAGTATCATAGAGAATGCGGGAATAAATTTCATCGGTCAAAATCCAGAGGTTGTGTTTTTCCGCCAATTCATAAATTTGCTCTAAATCATTTTTCGTTAATATCCCTCCGGTAGGGTTTTGAGGAGAATTGATGACAATCATTTTGGTTTTAGAGGTTATTAGCCCCTTAAGTTCTTCTATATCAAAACGGAAATGATGCTCTTCTTTCAAAGCCATAGAGATAGGTTTAGCTCCCAGATATTGGACGACCGATTCGTAAGTGGGGTAGCCGGGATTGGGAACGATTACTTCATCGCCCTCATTGATTGTAGCACTTAAAGCGGCAAAAATGACCGGTTTGGCGCCGGGCATGATAATTACATTTTCAGAAGTAATGTTAATTTTCCTCATCGAGCGATAATAATTAGCTACCGTTTCTCGTGCCAACGGCACTCCTCCGGAAGGGCTGTAATGAGTTTGACCATCACGCAAAGCTTTGATTCCGGCTTCGGTAATATTCGAAGGGGTGTCAAAATCCGGTTCTCCGATTTGCAGATGGATGATGGATTTTCCTTCAGCTTCCATCTTTCTCGCTTTTGCCAAAACAGCGAAAGCACCTTCGGTACCTAATTTGGTTATTCTTTCCGAATATTGCATTTTATTTTTTCCTTATTTATAACTTTAATAATTCTTTTGCTTTTAAAACAATATTTTCAGCGGCGAGTTGGTACTTTTTAATCAACTGCCATGGTTGACCCGATTCGCCGAAAGTATCGTTGATACCAATCATATCGAATGAAATATATTTTTTGTCTAAATTTCGCTCTCGTGCAATAACAGCGGCAACTTTATTGCCCAAACCGCCTACTTGATGCTCTTCGGCGGTTATGATCGCTTTCGTCTCTTGGACGGCTCGAATGATAGCGGTTTTATCTAAGGGCTTAATCGTGTGCATATTTATCACTCTGGTTTCGATGTCAAAATCTTTTTTTAGAATATAAGCCGCTCTTAAAGCTTCAGCCGTTTCGGGACCGCAAGAAATAATAGACACATCTTCATTCTCATTTTGGTATTCGTCGGCTAAAATAATTTCAAAAGCATCAACAAAGTTTTTCTCTTCTTTTCGGAAACGATAGATATTAGCCATACCAAAAGTAAAAGGTGAACTTTCTTTGGTAATCAGAGGGGTTGCTTCCCGAGCGAAGCGGATATATTTGGGTCCAACAATTTCAAAAAGAAAGGCGCGGGTCATTTTCTCCGTTTCTATTGTATCACAAGGAACACCCAAATGCATATTGGGTAACCCGGCTATTTGAAACAACGCTTCCAACTCCTGATGAGTGGCGCCATCGGGACCGACCGAGATACCACTATGGGCACCGGCAATTAAAACATTGTAATCCCCGTAGCAGACGGAAACCCGCAGTTGGTCGAGATTGCGAGCCGAAGCAAAAACTCCGTAAGTGCCGAAAACCGGTATTTTCCCTTCTTTTGCCAAACCACAGGCAATGGTAGTAGCATTTTGTTCCGCCACTCCTACAGAAAAAAAACGGTCTTTACGCTCGGGGTGATTTTTATAAAAATTGGAAATGGTTATGGAATCGGAAATATCAGCGCCGATACAGACAATACGTTCGTCATTTCCATATTTATCGAGAGCCTTTCCGAATCCTTTGCGAGTAGATACCATCTCAACTTTCATTACATCAGCTTCGTTCCACCAAAAATTGCGGGAGAATTTTGGTAAAGCATCGTTAAGTTTTTGTTCGACCTGCTCTTGATATTGCCGACCGTAGGAAAGAAGAGCTTCCACATCAAATTTGTCTTCAAGCTTTAATTCTTTTAGGGCTTTATCGAGCTCTTCCCTATTAGGTGCTTTGCCGTGCCAGCCGACAACATTTTCCATAAAAGAAACACCGCGCCCTTTAATGGTATGGCAGATGATCACTATGGGCTTGCCGGTATCATTGTGATTACGAGCCCAATTCAAATTTTCTTCCAACGCTTCGATATTATGGCCATCAACCTCGATAACGTGCCATCCAAAGGCTCTGTATTTTTCATTGAGAGGGTCGATATTCATTACCTGTTTTACTTTACCGTCAATCTGCAGTTTATTTTTGTCGATAATTAAAATCAAATTGTCCAAATGATAAAAAGCTCCCGCCATAGCCGCTTCCCAGATAGAGCCTTCCTGTTGTTCTCCATCGGAAGAAATGACAAAGACACGATAATCCTTTTTGTTCAGTTTAGCCGCCAAAGCCACTCCTACTCCCACCGAAAACCCCTGTCCCAAAGAACCGGACGATATTTCCACACCGTCAAGCTCTTTGCGATGAGGGTGCCCTTGAAAAGGACTTCCGAGCATACGCAGTTTCATCAATTCCTTTTCGGGAAAATAACCCGAAACCGCCAAAGAAGTATAAAGAGCGGGAGCTTTATGACCGGCCGACCAGATGATACGGTCGCGGTCATCCCAGTTAGGATTTTCAAGTTGATGGTGAGCGATTTTCAAATAAAGGACGGCACAGATATCCATAATACTTAACGTCCCGCCCGAGTGTCCCGAACCGGCCGAACAGAGAGCTATCAAATTCAGCCCGCGCATATAATTGGCATATTCTTTTAATTTTTGAGAAGTCATCTCCACCGATGAAATATCTTTTGAAGAATCAGCTAAAACCATATTGCCATTCCGTTAGTTTAAAGCTGTTTAACGTCTTTCATTTAACTCATATATAGTAGTAAATAAGAATTAAATGTCAATCTTCTGAATAACTTCCTTTTTAATAATTTTTTCCAGCTTTTTTTGGAGCTGTTCCGGGGTCTTATTATTGAAAATAACCAAATCGGAACGCTCACGGAATTGTCGATAGGAAAGCTGTTGACGCTGGCGCGCCAGAGCATCTTTTTTACTTATACCTCGTTCCGATAATCTTTTTAATCTCAATTTTTGTGAAGCATGAATCATTAATACCAAATCAACTATTTTATCCAGATTCCAATCAAGAAGCAAAGCGGCATCAATGGCGATAAGTTCTTTTTTATGCGAAAGTTTTTTTATCTGTTTTTTCAGTTCTTTTAACAAATAAGGATGAACCAAACGATTAAGTTTGTTTCTTGAAGACTCATCTTGAAAAGCTAAAAGG
>JAADHM010000128.1:0-15732 GCA_013151855.1 FCB group bacterium
TGTTCAAATTTTCCTTTAACAGCTAATTTAAAATATAGATTTATTAACAGGTGAGTGCCTATCTCGTGGCTGATAAACTGGCATGTTTGTTCAAAGGGTTTGTGCTAGTAAAACAGATTGCCGCTATATCCCAACGAATTGTGATCGGGTCCGTTCTTGTTAGCATAACAGAGCACAATTTCATACTGCTTCGCGGCAAAAAGAATACCCAAAAATTGCTCCCACTTATATATATAATCCGTTTCTTGAAAATGTTGGTTGAGTTCAAAAGCACGTTGCTTTAATTCTTCTTGGGCTTGTTTCCATACTGTTTGACGATAGGCAGCCATATTCCGAAGGTAAATATCACTCAATTTATCAGCAGTTTCTATTAGATTTTTGTGCTCAACCAGAGATTGAGTTTGTTTTATAAATTCAGCCATGAAACAATCAGACCAATCAGCATATCTAAAAGCATCAATAACGGGCGAAAAACTGTTTTCCCGAAGGGCATCATTTAGTACGTCGAAATATTTTTGAAACTGTGAATCAGTTTCAAGATGTAACCACGCGGGTATAAAAGTAAAGAAGACAGAAAGCTCTCCCCCTTCACCGGCACCAAACTCCAGTAAAGATTTTTTCGATTGAAGATAACGAAGATCATCCGGATTGATCGTAAGTTGGTAAGTATCTGCATACTCCGAATCATAACTTATTTTAGCCACTGCTAAGATATGCCAAAGATAGTTAGCCCCAAATCTGGTAGTAATAATAACTGGTTTTGGCCATTTCTGTGTTGACACTGAAAAAAGAACCTCTCTAAAAGACTTGCCCTATTTCACTTTAATTATTCCGTGGCCAGCAGACTGGGACGCCTGCCACATTTATTTTGATGTTGCCAAAGAGATCTTCCTCTCAAATCACCCTCCCGTCATTCCCGTGAAAACGGGAATCTCTCTTTAGATTCCTGCTTGCGCAGGAATGACATTGCATAAAAAGGAAATGCTAACAGATTTTTATCAACATCACATAAAAATCCCTGCTCGGCCAGATGTCCCCGTCTGCCACTGACAAACTCCGGCAGAAGCTCACAAGCCTTAGTCTTGAAATCGACAGGGCAGAGTTTGTCGATTGGATCAGGAAGTAGCAGTGCCATCAGCATCGCCCGACAGGTCGCCAGCGGTCGCCGAGCCCACCAGAAGTGCAGAGTAGAAGGATACTTATATCTGATAGATTCCTCTCTTGCCGAGTGTTTCGACACCTCCGCAATCGGAAAATCCACTTCCGCAAGCCGCTTGCATTCCTTTGGGATCAATTGCCTCCTCTTGACTGAGTATTGGATTGAATGATCTCAGAGGCAGACAAGAGCAAACGTCCTTCCTCTGCTAGGCACCTGATTTTAGCCCTCAGCAGTTCATGGAGAGACATCCTCCCTTCAAGTACATTGACCAGATCATAACCATCAATAATGAAGAAGTTCGGCTGCTTGCCGCGAGTGATGGCGTCCATAGCTACATCGGTACACCGATTGAGCGCAATAAACACCCCCCGGGTGATATTTGATTTCCCCTGAATCTTCTCCCGAAACACCATTAACGGCTGTTCGGACAACGGCTCCTTTTCCCACTTTGCCTCAACAAGATAGATTTCATTATCGAGCTCGAAGGAACCGTCAATCTGCTCACCGACTATACGGAAAGGCTCTCTTGGCTTCAAGCCAGAGAGTTCAAATAACTCGTTCAATACTTCCTCTAGATATCTACCAGCTGCTTGCCTGTCTTCCATCTTAGCCAACTCATAGAATGTAGTTTTGATAACCATGAGTGCCTGCTCTTTGCTGGAAACCTCAGACACCCTGATTTTTTCAGCCGCCAGTTCTTTATCAACCAGTTCGGCGGCTCGGTCTGATGCGCCCGTTCTAAGTGACGAAAGAAAAAGAGGATCCCACAAGTCAGGGAATTTGAAGCCTATGTCAAGAAGCAAACCATTCAGAGTATTGATCTCATCCTCGGTGATAGGGTCGTTCCCTTTTCCGCGATACTTGATGCCAGCTCTAACTATCCTAATTATCAACTTTTCAAAAAGACCGCGCTCGTATTCAAGAGTCCTTTCAAGTAGCGTTGCTATCGCCGGTTCTTTCGACCCTCCCGGCCAGAAATTGGCTACACCTACATCAGCAGCCACCGTCTGAAACGACACATGTCCAGTCCAGCTCTTTGACCCTGAACCGGGCAAGAAGTTGTAGAGCAACTTCGCCATCTCAGCACAAGCGCGGGATTCTTTGAGTGATAGAGTCATAGTACCTCTTTATACTTAAGCAAATACGCGAATGGGAAATTTTCCGTGGTTGGCAGACCTCCTCGTCTGCCACTGACAAAATTCAAATCTGTTCTAACTAAATCTAATTCCAATCGGTTTTCACATTTATAAATAAGGTCTTTTTATTACGCCAGACAAAAAAGATGATTTCCTTGGGCATATTCTCTTTTCATCTTCTTCATAATCTCTTTCACATCATCAATATTATTGACCGGTTGGTTATTGATTTTTTGGATAATATCCCCCATCGACAAACCTTCGATATCCGCCAATCCTCCTTGAGTCAAAGCCGATACCACCACTCCATGGAACGTGGCTGAATCAAGGTTATAGTACAGATAATCGCTGAAAACAAGAT
This sequence comes from FCB group bacterium, assembly GCA_013151855.1. Taxonomy (GTDB): domain Bacteria; phylum Zixibacteria; class MSB-5A5; order GN15; family FEB-12; genus JAADHM01. The sequence continues at coordinate 2,657 of JAADHM010000128.1, forward strand.
TGCGCACTTTAAACTCGAGGTCTTTATTTTCATATTCGGGAGCATCCATCGCCGCCATAGGAGCTTTTTGCAAAGTTGCCAAAAGAGTCAAAGAATCAACGCCACCCTCTTGTGCCCTTCGCAATACCGAAAATTCGACCGAGGTTCCCGGTTCCATTTCGGAAATCAACCTTTGGAAAATGGGAATCTTTTCTTCCTTATCAATTTCTACCTGCTGACCGTTAACTTTATAAATAATATCTCCCACTTCCAAACCGGCGTTATCAGCAGGAGAATTTTTCATAACATCATTAACGATAATTCCTCCCGGTATATCCAGATGCCAGAACTGTGCCATATCTTTGGTTAACGCCTGCAAAGTAATACCCAACCAACTATGATCGGTTTTCCCTTTTTGAGGTGGGTTGGCAATCAGTTTTTCCAACTGTTCACCGGTTACGATTCCCAACAAAGTCATATTGGATGATGGATTGGAAGATTCCATAAGTCCCCCGGTAGCAAAACTTGATGACGAGGGATTATTCAATTCCCCTAACACTCCGACCGGCTCCAGTGCCTCGTTAAAAAGAACCGAGGTCAATTGTATGGAATTAAAACCTACCGTTAAAGGGAAAAACTGCGGTGTTTTTACCACTGTGGAAATCATCCCGATGTCAGCCGCCACCGGAGGGTTGACAAAATCGGGCAATAAAGTATACAAAGTTACCCAACTACCCACCTTAAAATTCTTGATATTTTGAAATTTGACTGGCTTGAATTTTTCATTATTTTCGGTCTTAATCTTTATAAAACCGATTTGCGTATAGCGGTCAACGCCAATATATTCCCCGTCATATTTTTTGCCGTCGAGAGTGGTAATTTTTATCTCCGTAGGAGTTGTTTTAATGGAAAAACCGGAAAAAGACGAAAGAGCCCTCACCCCGTTAAAAGTAAAACCGTTAAAAATAACCAAACCGTCATCGGTAACAATGGTGCCCAAATATCTATCCGCTTGCTCATTGGTGTGCACCCCGAAGGAGACCTCCATCTTAACATCAACAATAACCGTATAATCTTTTATGATATTATATAATCTATCATAATCAAAACTCTGAGCGGTAGCATATTGAGGAGATAAAATTATCAATAAAACAATTACGAAAGTAACATAGCTTATCAACTTATTTTTCATCTAAAGTGTCTCCCTTGTTATTATCAACCTTTAACAAAACATATCTTGTGGCGCCACTGCGTTTAATGGTCAAAAGAACTTTATCAACATTAGCGAGGGAATATTTATCATAATGGTCGATGAAGTCGGAGAAATTCTTTAAGTCGTCATTATTTACCTTAACGATGACATCCGCCCGACGTAACCCGCCATTGTCGGCGGTACTTAACGGTTTCACTCCCACGACAAAAGCGCCCACCGTATCCGTTAGTTGATAGTCGATTTGCATTTGTTTGGTGATGGCTTTTACCGTAAAGCCCCATTTTTTACATTCGAAATCTTCGCCTTGCAAATCGCCCAATTGCTTGGTGGTCACTTTAAAAGTGTACTCTTGTTCATTGCGTAAAACCTTTAAAGAAATCTCCGAACCCGGTTTATGGTCGGCAATGAGGCTATAAAACTTGGGCAATTCTTCCACAAACCTTGCCGAGACCGGTTGGCCGTCGACTTCTAAAATAATGTCACCGGCTCTTAAAAAACTTTTTTCCGCCGGCGAACCCGGATCTATGGAAGCGATCAATACTCCCGAATTACGATTGGCACCAAAATAATTTTCTAACTCCTGCAACGCCTGACAGTGCAAGCCAATCCAACTGCGGGTAACTTTTCCTTTGGTCAGAATAATATCGGTGACTTTTTTGACAATATTTATCGGAATGGCAAAACCGATATTATTAGCGTATAACGTCGCCCGGGAGTTGATCCCGATAATTTGACCTTGCAAATCAACCAGAGGTCCTCCCGAGTTACCGGGGTTGATAGCGGCATCGGTTTGAATCCAAAGATTGTAGCGACCGGTACGTTCCCCGCTGGGAAGACGGACATCAGACCCGAAATACCTATCCTTGGTCGATATCACGCCCACGGAAATCGAACGCGATAACGCCAGAGGCGAACCCATGGCAATAACATACTGCCCCACCTGAACGGAATCGGAGTTGCCAAATTCAGCCACTTTTATTTTACCGGAATAATTGCTCAAATCAAGTTTCAAAACGGCAATATCCGTCAGCGGGTCACCGCCGATAAATTTTGCCGGTACAATTTCCTTATCGGAAAGCGTACAAAGGATGCGTTCGGCTCTGCCGGCCACATGATAGTTGGTGACGACATAACCATCCTTGTGAAAGATAACCCCCGACCCGATAACCGCCTGTTTTTCCAATTCCCCGGTATTGTAATCCTTAATAACCGGTTGAATATGCACCAGTGCCGGCATCACTCTATCGCGGGCATTGTATATATCCTGCTGGATGGATTCGACGGGGGTAACGGCAAAAATCGATGCCGCCAAAAAAATAAAACCTATCAAAAATTTTAACATTGAGTCTCCTATTTAGTCTTTCTTTCAAGGTTAAACACAGGCAAACGCTTTTAGTTCGCCTATGGTCACCAAAACCATTTCCGTTGAAATATAATAATGGCTTTTTATCATTAACGGCAAGCGGTTTATTGTCATGAAAAGATTTAATTTATCCTTAATAAAGAATAATCGCTTATGCCCCCTTTTGATATAAATAATTAGTTTAAGCCCACATTAAAATGAAAACAATGACAAATCAGATAACATTTTTTCCTTTAGTCAAATTATCACCAATTACTTTCTCCATTTAAAATCAACCGAGCCTAAACCTATTTTAAGTTTCAAAATGATTCTGGTATCAGCATCTTCAAAATCCGGGGATTCGTAAACATCATCATCGATTTCAGGAAGGTCAACACCATGGAAATCAATCGATGACAGCCAAGCGGCACCTTCCGTCTCCAGTCTTATGGGAATATTACGCGGTAAAATAATATCTGCCGAGCCCAAACCGATATCCAACAAAATTTCCGACTCCCCATTATATTCGCCTCTGAAATCAAGGTCATAAGAGCCCACCCCACCGGAGAATTTAAACAAATCAAAATTGGCATTTCCGACAGAAGACATATTAAGCGATGATGCTCCGGCGTTAATTTTAATCCTTTTCAGCCTAATGGGATTCGGTTGGGAAAAATCAATTTCACCCGAAGCGGCGCCCATATCCAATTTTAAATCCTTAAGAGGGATTCCTCCGAAATCAAAATTAGCCTCACAAGCGCCGATATTCAAATCCATGGAAGTCTTATACTTCGTTGACAATGAAATATCCCAAATATTATCATCGCTATCAATATTCGTTTTACGGTGGTGTTCGCTTTCCAAATCCACATAACATTTGCCATCACGAATATCGGTATCAACCGTATAATCGACCCGATGAGGATTATAAGTAATATCAACGATTGCCGCTTCGGTGATATCGTCAGGATTAATATAAAATTTACCAACTCCAAAGTCGCATTTAAGGATTAAATAGTCGGCATCTTCCATACTGATTTTTTTGGTCACATGTTCCATCTTTCTACCCCATGTAATAGTACTTAAAATAAAAAGGCACATCGCACTGATAAGTAACACTCTTTTCATAATTTACTCTTCTTTTTAATTTTCAATTGTTTTTGTTATTTGTTTTTATTTACGAGAGAGTTTATCAAGATGTTTCAAAAAAAGAATTTTTGATTTTCAAGACAGGGGAGCGCTGTTGTCGTTTTTCGGTGGCTCTTGAGGGTTATTGGTTTGAGGTCCGGTAGCCTCTTGCGAGGTGTCAAAAGGGTTTTCGGGAATTGGCGGCGGTGCCGGGGTAGGCATGGAAGATGCTTTACCCCATTGTCCCTTCTTTTCCCAAGTAGTACAGGGTTTGAAGCCGAAACGAGTCAAAACAGCCGCTCCCACCCCCGAACACACGGGGTAAGTGCTAATAATGATAGCAATCACAAGAAACAAAATACCAAAACCCTCCGAGACATTATTGTTGGCTCCCAATAACACTGCCACCAATAACCAAAGAGACATAAAAACAAGAATGCCCAAAAACGACTGCCACATTATACCCTTTTCATCACTTCCCCACTGGCGAGAAATAATTTTCCCGATACCATTTCCGAATGAAACCACCCCCATAATGATAGCAAAAAGATATAAAAAAGGAATAAAAGGGATTAAAACGATGCCCACAATCGTGATCGTAACAATAAGCATAATAACACCCATGAGAAGGATAAAGAAAAAACCGATAAAATAAGTTTTTACTTTTTGTCGATAAAAACACTGATTAAAATTTCGCAATTGACGGGGCATCAGAGAAATTATCAAAAACCCGAAAAAAAGGAAAAAAAAGGTAAAAGAAATGACAACAATAATTCCATCCACAGAGAAGGTCGAAGTGATGTCTTTTAATTTAATTAATCCCGGATTTCCGGTAATAACCTGTCTTCCCTTAACAATACCACCATCCCTGATAATGATTTCCGGTGCTTCGATATCACCATCCACCCTACCGGTACTGGTCACTAAAACTCTTTTATTAATGGATTTAACATCGCCTCTAACCCATCCTTTTACCGTTACCCGTCCATAAGCAATAATATCTCCATCGACATATTCATCGTATCCCACCAAGACAGAACGCACAAACGGTTTTACCTTTTTCTCTTCCACACATCGTTCTTCTATGGGGTAATTTTCAATATTAGCCTTTTGGGAACTTTCCAAATTACTGCCGCTTTCTTCATTGGTATTACTCCCAAGGACAAAAACCCCCTTATCAAAATCGTAATACCAATCATAACCGGCAGTATCGACAGCTTCCACACCCTGATCGCTTAAGTTAATTTCATCAAAAACCGTATCGGAAGGAGGATAGCTTTTTAGTTCGGTTTGAGATCGGGCTAAGACCGAAAGACCATGGAAAAGAGATATCATTCCCACTATAATAAGGATAAAAAACAGGGAAAGACCTTTCCTCATATAAAAAACATCCTATGTAATATTTTCCAATATTAATACTGGTTTACATTGACATCACCGGTGGTGGAGTTGATATTGATTGCCGGACCTCCTTCGCCGAATTCTCCCACCAGATGATGACGTGTAACTGATTTAATAGCAATCGGAATCTCTGTTTTTATGTTACCCGTTTCGGTCTCGATTTTCAAAGTCCCCGACGATGAAGACGGTACGGAAAAAATAATCGACCCGCTGGTTGTTTCCACATAATAATTTTTGGGGCTATCCAAATTAGTTTGAATGGTCACCGTACCGGAAAAAGTAGCCACATCAACGGCACCTTTTACCTGCTGAACAAAAATACGGCTGGAATTGGATTTAATTCTAACATCTCCTTCAATCCACTTCAATTCAATTTCCCCTACCGGTTGAGAAATAGTTACGGAACCAAAAAGATATTCGCCATGAGTTATCCCGGAATTATTTTTAATAGTGATAACACCCTCTATATTCGACAACTCTATTTTAGCTTCCATACTGTTAATGACAAGAGAAGTCTGAGTGGGAACTTTGATGGTATAATTAACAGCTCCGAAGGATTCATTGCCGGACGTACCAAAGATTTTACTCCAGAAAGAAGGGCTGCGATTTATCATTCGTAAGTAATTAGTGTTTACCGTTACTTTGTTATTATGCTTTTTTACTTTAATTTCGATATGATCGGCTACTTCTTCGGCTTCACCCTGACCGGAAGCACGAACCGACTTTTCCGCTTCGACAATAATGCGATTGTCATCGGTCCCCGTAATAGTAATATTGCCCATAACGGTTTGTAAATCAAGCTCCATCGGTTCCGTTAAGGGGATGATTTTTTGATAATCAAAAGTATATTCATCAGCCCTACTGGGACTATTTATAAACAACAGACAAAAGAATAAAAAAAGACAAACATTGATTTGTTTACTTACTCTCATCTCAATTCTTTCAACTTCTTTTTTAACAATTCTCTTGCTCGAAAAATCCGAGCTTTCACCGTACCCACCGGTATATTCAATAAATCGGCTATTTCTTCATATGATTTATCATCTTTATGACGATAAATGATAACTTCCCGATATTTATCCGGAAGAGAGGTTATCGCTTCTTCTATACTAAACCGTCGCTCTTTTCTTTCCAGATCTCGTTCGGGATGATAAGAATAATCGGCAACTTCAATTCCCACCATTCCATTTTTTGATTCCCATTTTTGGTCCAGTGATAAAGCATTTATCCTTTTCTTACGCAAATAATCGATGGAACAATTGGCCGCTATTTTGTAAATCCAAGTGGAGAAACGAAATTCAGGGCGATAGCTTTTTAAATTGATAAAAGCCTTCATAAATGTTTCCTGAACCAGATCGTTGGTTATCTCATTATCATGTACTATCTTATATATAATATGATATATCGCCTTTTTATGTTTGAGAGTAAGTTTCTCATAAGCTTTCTGACTACCTTTTAGAGCTTCCGTAATAATTGTCGCTTCGTTTTCCTGCAATTATATTCTACTTCTTTATATCTACGATATTGTGTTTCTACTGTTTCAATAAATTGGTATATAATAAAAAAACATAAAGATGGCTACAAGGGAAAAGTCATCTACCCTAATGGTTACCATATTTACATAATCCTTGGAAACAAATTAACTCATTTAAAGCCCCATAGATAGAATTATTTTCATCAAAATGATCTTAAGTGCCAACCTATTATACCTTTTATACCTTTTTAAGGTCAAAATTTATACATTTTTCATAGAAACATCAGTAAAATCAAATACAAATCTCTAATTATGCCCGTTTTTGACGTTATTGATAATTAAGAGAGGTAAGAAAATGTTATACGACTACCCAGAATATTATGAAGTTGCTTTTTCTTTTCGAGATTTTTTCCGTGAAGTTGATTTCCTCGAAAAATGCATTAGTAAATATTCAGATATCGAAGTGAAAAATGTCTTCGAAATAGCTTGCGCCCATGCTCCTCATACCGAAGAATTGATAAAGCGCGGTTACCATTACACCGGAATGGATATAAACCGCAATATGCTTGATTATGCTCAATATAAATGGCGTTTTCTAAAACCGGTCCCCGAATTCTTTGAAGGTGATATGACAAAGTTTAATTACCAAAAAAAGATAGATTTTGCTTTTGTGATGCTGGGTTCTCTTTATTTAAATAGCATTCAAGAAATGACCAACCATTTCGACTCCCTGAGCAAAATATTAAAAAAGGGAGGCTTGTATTTTCTTGACTGGTGCATCCAGTTTTCCGATCCCTTGCAATACAAAGATAATAACCGCTACCGCATCGAGAAAAACGGCATAGAAATCGAATCGGACTTTAATATAAAGCTTCTCGATATCACCAATCAAATGTACGAAGAAGTATGGACCATTAATGTCAACGACCACGGACGTCACCGTACTTTCAAAATGGTGGAACGCAATAAAGCTATTACACCTCAAGAATTTTTAAAATTCATTACCGAACGAACAGATTTTCAATTCGTAGGTTGGTGGAAAGATTGGGATCTCGATAAACCTATCTCCGACTTTTCCGCAATAACGCGACCGGTAGCTCTGCTCAAAAAACTATAGATAACAGATTTTAATGCGTAAAAAAATTATTTATTTTTCTTTATCGCTTTAATCATAGCCATAAAAGCTTCCGACATAACGTTAGCCGTATATTCAGGTCCGGTAAGCTTAAAAAACAGATTCCCTTCGGGAGCTTCCAAAACAACACCATCCATCAAATAATTTTCTTTGGGAACAGTCTTTCCCGTCATCATACCACCCGTGAAAGCATTATAAGTTCCAGTAACTTTGAGAATATGCACTTTCATCCCGTCAACCGTTATCTCTGATTGGGTGACATTCTTTTGCGAAGCGCTTGTATCGGGCGAACTCATCTGGCCTATCCATCGTTCCAAATTCGCTTTAATAGAGCCACCACCGGTTTTACCGAAATAGAAAACAGCCAAAGTGGCGGAGTCGGCATCATTTTTAAGAGGGCCAAAAGTATAGTTGGCTTTTCTCATACCTGAAGGGCCCAAGTCTTTCCATTGTGAAGCGGGGGTGAAAGTAATGCCGGCAATGCTTACCGGTTTCCCATTCAAATCAAAAGGGATCCCCGATGATTCCGCTTGGGTGGCGGAGGAATTTTTAGCGGTTGGTTGCGAATTCTTTTTATTTGACGAGCAAGCAACCAAACTGACAATAATTAGGGCGATAATTAAACTGCTGAAATGTTTCATCTTTTTTTCCTTCCTGTTTTTTTATTATCAAAATTTTTATCCATTCTAATCAGAATCTTCCCTAAAAGCAAGGATTAAAGCATATTAAATATTAAATGTCAACCCGATAGCATTAAACAACTTATAAAGAGAAACAGAGACATATCATATTCCGCTTGATAAATGTCTCCGGAACCTCTTTGACCTCAACAAAAGAATCCAAAGAAGCGTTGGCTTTAATTAAAGTCGAATCAATATGAATCGTCTCACCAACGATTAAATCTGCCTCCTGACACCGCTTCACCACACAACTAAAAAAACGCGCAAACACCTTCTCCGGAAAGCGAGAACGCGCCTTGCTCAACACCGAGTGATGCGGCGTCGCCTCATCCAAATCATAACCCAAATACCACCGAAAAGCTAAATTGACTCTAATCTCATCGGCTAACTTGCGCTCAGAAAATATCCCCAACAGATACCCCAAAAGCATCATCTTCAATAAGACCACTGGAGCCACCGATGGCTGACCCGTATAACTGTAATATGACTTCGTCTCCTCATAGAGAAAATCCAGCGATAATAATGACTCAAACCGCCTGAGAATATGATCCTGTGGTACCAAATCTTCCAAATTAACATGGTAAAACAGCTTCGGGGAAAAATGCTTCTGACTTTGCGTGATAACTACCTCCTGACAAAAATAAAATACTCCATCTTTCAGCAACAATCAACAACAAACCTTCGGCAACATACCCAAGAATTTACAGAATAAACCCCCTAATAAGTTATAGAAAAGAGATAAATATAAAAAACTAATAGATATAACTATCCATAAGAAAAAAAAGGAAAGATATTTTTTAACTAATTTAAGACTTTTAACTGCCGGTATAAGCAACAATTAAGATTACATCGGCGGCATAATCTCCTCCGGTCTGATATACTTTGGGAAATACCGTTCCCCCAATCCAAATCATCAAAGTTCCCCCATTACCGATATTTAAAGTATTGGGACCGTTGGGATCAATTACATCGACCGGAGCGGTTTGCCCGTTACCGGAACCGTCATCATAAGAAGCATCAGCATTGTCGAATAAAATTCTCAAAAAAGCCAAAGAATCAACCGTCACCAGAGAATCCGGTAAATCAAAATCTACAGAGACTTCCGCATTAACCGTTCCCGTTATCGTCCATTCACCGGCAAAACCGACATCGGCTTTATCGACACTTTTGTTAACCCCCGGAGTTACCGTTCCGAATTGAAGATTATTCGTCCCCACCACGCTTAAACTGGAGACCACCGTTGCCAGTGCTTGGATAATACCTCGCTCTTGAGCATAAGCTCGTGGTTGCACAAAAAACAAGCACAAAAGCAAACTTAAAAAAGGCAGAAATATTTTTTTCATCAAAAACGCTCCTTTAGTTTCAATTATAAACCAACTGAAACATTATCAATGCAATCATAATGCCACCCCTTTTATGACATGTAATCTATTATATATCAAAGAGATAGAGGAATCGAGCGGGGAGTAAAGAGAACATCTTTAGATTCTATTATGGTGCAAACCCCATATTCTATTAGCCTCAAAATGACAAGAAATCACCAAAAGGAAATACTAATACTCCTAAATAATTTAGCTCACCTGCCGACAAATTAATACAGGTAACTGTTCAAAAATTAAACAGTTTTCTAAAAATTGGATTTTAATGAGGGTATCATTTATGACCAAGCATAGGAAACATGCATGGTGGTTATTTCTTCTTTTTATGATAAGCGCTACTCCTCTTTGCGCTCAAAAAGTTCTTTGGTCAGCTAACTATGGGGGTCGTTATAACGAACAAGCAAATGGCTGTCAAGCAACTGACGACAACGGTATTATTCTGCTGGGGTCAACTTTTTCATACGGCAACGGGGGTTATGATATTTATATGATAAAACTTGATTCTTTGGGAGATACCCTCTGGAGTAAAACTTTTGGCGGTGATTCCACCGAATATGGCTATGCTCTCCAGCAAACTGACGATAGCGGTTTTATTATCGTCGGTTGCACCAATTCTTTCGGATACGGCAAAAAAGATATTTACCTGCTTAAAACCGATGCTTTGGGTAATGCACTCTGGGAGAAAACAATCGGTGGAACCGAAGATGATATCGGTTATTCCATCAGGGAAACGGTTGACCATGGTTTTATTATCTGTGGAGTTACCAAATCTTATGGTGCGGGGTATAATGATGTTTATTTGGTAAAAACCGATAGTGCCGGTAATATGCTCTGGAGTAAAACTTACGGCGGTTCCGGCGGGGAAATCGGTTCGGCCGTGCAACAAACGCCTGACAGCGGTTTTATCTTAATAGGCACTACCGGTTCTTTTGGGATAGGTTACAGCAGTATGTATGTCATTCGCACCGACAAAAACGGTGATTCCCTCTGGACAACCACTTACGGAGGGAACCGTTCCGATTTGGGTTACTGTGTAGAAAACACTCGTGACGGAGGATTCATTTTTGCCGGTGCTACCGTTCCCGACGGAGCCGGTTACTATGACGCTTACTTAGTTAAAACGGACCCGTCGGGCAATATCGAATGGGAACAAACCTATGGGGGGAATAAAGAAGAACGAGCTTATTCGGTTTTGGAAGAACCCAACGGTAATTTTATTTTTACCGGTAAGACCGATTCCTATAACAGTTTTACCAATATTTATTTGGTCGAAACCGACCCCATAGGTAATATCGTCTGGAGCAAGTATTATGGCGGTTCCAAGACCGATGAAGGGCATACCATTGTGGAAGATAACCAACAAAATTACCTGCTGGCCGGTTACTCGTATTCCTATTCGTCAGGCGGTTCCGATGTGTATCTGATGAAAATAAAAGGCAGTCAGACGACCGATGTCAACGAACCTATTGACCCTTCAATTCCGTCGGGGTTTAAATTATCGCAGAACTATCCCAATCCTTTCAACATGTCAACGACCATCGAATATACCCTCCCGACCAAAAGCAGGGTCACGATAACGATATATAATATTTTAGGGCAGATAGTAAAAGAGTGGTCGACCAATTCTTTACCGGCCGGGTCATACCGCTATACATGGGAAGGGAAAAATGAGAGGGGATATGAAGTCTCCTCGGGAGTTTATCTTTATCGGCTTCAGGCGGGAATTTTTACACGGGTCAAAAAGATGGTGCTTTTAAAATAGCCGATCGAAATTTATACCTCCCTTTAAAACATTTCAATTCTAACTCCGTTTAAAACTACGCCAAGTTACCGTTGTTATCAATCAAACCATCTTTTAATTTGACAATCCGTTCCGTTTTCTGGGCAAGGGACAAATCGTGGGTAATCATAATCACTGTCTTTCCCGCTTTCCACAAATCGTCGAAAATATTGACAATTTCCGTTCCCGATTTACTGTCGAGGTTTCCCGTCGGTTCATCGGCAAGAATAATCTCCGGTTCGTTTGCCAAAGCGCGCGCAATAGCTACCCGCTGCATTTCGCCACCGGACATCTCGGTCGGTTTATTGTCAATCTTATCAGCCAAACCCACTTGAGATAGGACTTCAAGGATTCTATTTTTCCTTTTGCGTCCTTTCATTCCGGCAAATAAAAGAGGCATCTCCACGTTTTCATAAGCGGTGGCATAGGGCAAAAGATTGAAGGCTTGGAAAACAAAACCTATTTTCTTATTGCGAATATCGGCCAGTTGATTGGAGGAAAAAGTATTGACCGGTTGCTGGTCCAATAAGTACTCACCGCGGGAAGGGATATCCAAACAGCCAATAATATTCATAAGGGTCGATTTACCGGAACCGGAAGGACCTACGATAGCGATATATTCACCTTTTTCAACTTTTAAATCAATTCCCTTTAAAGCCTGAAATTCAACTTTGCCGGTTCTATAAGCTTTGATAATATGTTTTAAATCTATCATTGACAATTCTCCGGTTTATTTTTCTATCTTATTATTCATAGCGTAATGATTCCACAGGACTAACCGAAGCCGCCTTCATGGCCGGGAATAAGCCCGCCAGGATCCCCATAAAACCCAAGATAATGATAACGGTCAGACCTATCTCAAAAGAAATGGTAGGACGTCCCATAAAATTAAGCACCTCGGATTGAATGGGAATGCGCTTGAAACCCTCGGTTAAAATATAACTCACCGCCATTCCGCTCCCACCTCCCAGAAAAGTAATGATTAAAGCTTCAATTAAAAATTGCCATAGGATATAAGCTCTTCGCGCACCCATAGCCATTTTAATACCAATCTCTCGCGTCCGTTCTTTAATGGAAACATACATAATATTTGCCACCCCTACCCCGGCAATGAGAAGCGTCAAAGCTCCGATAATACCCAAAAATAGTTTGATGCCCATTAATACATTGTTAGTTTCCCGCGTTGATTCCACATAATCCCACACCGAAATAGCGCGATCATCTTTGGGGTCAAATTTGTACTTGGCGGCAAAAGCTTCAATCACTCTTTTTTTAATCGCTTCCATGTGTTTTAGAGAATAAGGTTGATAAATAAGGTCGTTCAAATAGAGACGCCCAAAAATAGCTTGAAAGGTGGTAAGAGGTATGGACATAATGTTTTCATCCATATTATGGTAAGCATTCATTTGCATTTTTTGTATCATAACTCCGATAACGGTGAAAGGGATAGAATTAATAAAAATCTGTTTCCCTATCGGATCCTCATCTCCGAATAATCTTTGTTTTAATTTATCACCGAGGAAAACCACTCTTCTTTTTAATTTCATATCCAATTCGTCAATCAT
>JAADHM010000128.1:15756-33115 GCA_013151855.1 FCB group bacterium
TGATTGCGCATTTGCTCAAAGTTGGGGGTAATACCGGCAACCATCTCACTAAGCACTTTGTCTTTATATTTAATGCTTGTTCCCCAGTGACCGAATTCACCACCCACATTTTTGAGCCCCGGTATTTTCTTTTTCAAAAAATCAATATCTTCGGGAGTAAATGCAATGCGTCTCCCTTTGCCCATTCCTTTGTATGGTATCGAGGTCTGCCCTCCCCACAAAATAACAATTCCTTCACCCAACCCTTTTTGGTTAATAGTCAATTGTTGTTGTAAACCCTCTCCGAAGCCAAGAAGAAGCATAATGGAGATAGTTCCCCACGCCAAAGCTACCAGGGTTAGCATAATCCGCTTTTTTTGTTTGCGGAAATCACGGATGAAAACATTGTATATAATTAACAGTTTCATAAGCTCTCTAAAAAAGTTTTAACGCCTGTACCGGTTGTAAATTTGCTGCTCGCCGGGCGGGAAAGAAACCGGCTACCAATCCGACAATACCCAAAACAATGGTAACCATTATACCACCCCAAAGATCAATACGAGGTATCCCGATATACTCCTCTAAATGTAACAAGGGGAATATAGAAATAATGCCCCAAGCGAACAAAAAGCCCAAAACTCCTCCCACCGCCGTTATCAAGAAAGTTTCCGCAATAAACTGCCAGAGGATATAACTTTTGCGCGCCCCCAAAGCCATTTTAATACCGATTTCTTTAGTGCGCTCTTCAAGCACCACGTTCATAATATTGGAAACACCGATACCACCGGTAATCAAAGTGGCAATACCGATACCGACCAAAAACATTTGAAAAGCCGAAAAGAAATTTCTTAAAAAAGCAAACCCTTCGGTCGTATCCCAAACCGAAAGGGTTTCATCGTCAGTGGGGTCAAATTTATATTTAGCCCCAAGAATTTTAAAAATATCATGACGCACCGACTCCATAGCAACCGTCGGTTGACACTGAACCACAAAATCATCTACGAAACGTCGAGAAAACATGGTTTGGAAAGTAGAGGAAGGAAGAAATCCTTTACGATTATCCCGACCACTGTAAGAGCTGTTTTGTTTTTTATGTTCCATCACTCCGATAACCATAAAAGGAGTGCCATTGACAAGAATGCGCTTGCCCACGGCTTCTTTTTCGCCAAACAAATCTTCCTTTAGTTTATCACCGATAAAGATAACCCGACGTTTTTCTTTCATATCCCGTTCGTTGATAAAGCGCGAACCAAATTCAGGAATGACATTGCGCATTTCTCCATATTCCGGCCAGACACCGACAATACCACGCAGAGTGGAATTTTTCCCGTATTTAAGCGTTACATTCCATCGAGAATATTCCGGAGATATTCTCAAAATATTTTCCACTTTCCTTTTAATAAGCTTTACATCGTTTTCGGTAGGCCGAATATGTCGTCCTTTGGGAAGACCTTTAAATTCTTTGGAAGTTATCCCCGACCAGAAAATAGCAATATTTTCACCCATTCCTTTTTGAGATTTAATCTGTTGTTCGGTCAGACCTTTACCAAAAGCAAATAACAGCACAATGGAACAGGTGCCCCAAAAAATGCCAAACATGGTCATCATAGTGCGCAGTTTCTGGCGGCGCATATCGTTAAAAAATTGCTTAATGGTATGTAAAGGTATCACAGCTCTTTAATCAATCCCTAATTTTCCGGTTATCTTTTTGGGAGGGCGCTCAATTACCAATTCACCCTCTTTAAGGCCTTTGGTAACTTCGATATTTATATCATCGGAAAGACCGGTTTCAATTTCTCTTTTTGAGATTTGTTTCAGGCTATCTTGAACTTCCACAAACTGCGTGGAATCTTCGGTTTGAATTAACCGTTCCGGAATCAACAAAATATTTTCTTTTTTCTTGATGATAATATCAGCATTGGCGCTATAACCGGCTCTTAAAGTGTTAATTCCGGCATTGTCAATGGTAATTTCCACGCCGAAAAGAGTAGAGCCTTGTTCCTTATGTGCTTTGGGCGATATTTTATTCAGTACACCCTTTATTTTTTTACCGGTAATAGCACCGATTTCAACTTCCGCCGGCATACCTTCTTTGAGCTTGCCGACATCTATTTCATCCACATTTCCCTTAAAAATGAGATTATCCATTTTGGCTAAGGTCATCAGTTCGGTACCTGCTTGATACGACGTCAAAGGCACCACCGGATCCCCTTCTTCGACCAGCCGAGAGAGAACCATCCCCGCTACGGGTGCTTTGATGATATTATCCACACTGCGGTTACCGATTTTTGATTTTCCCGACACAATCAAAGATAATTTTTCTTGAGCCAATTGGAGACGAAGTTGGGCTTGTTCATATTCCGCTTTCTTATTATCAAACTCTTGAGAAGAAATAAGCTGCTTATTTTTAAGAGAAGTTATCCGCTCAAATTCCCTTTTAGCATTATCAAAAGTGACCTGTTTTATTTCCACATCGCGTTTGGCTTCAGCAAATTCAATAGGGGTCGGATCGGGAGCAATATCAAAAAGCGGATCGCCTACTTTTACCTTATCACCGATATCAACAAAAGTTTTTTTTACGATACCGCCAATTTTCGATTTAACGGAAATTTCCAATTTGGGCTCAATTTTCCCCACGGCCAGCGCTTTATCAACGATAGAACCTTTCTCCACGGGAAATGTTTTGTATTCGTTATCTTTTCGGGCAGAGCCATCGATAGCAAAAAATAAGACACCGCCAATGATGACAATTATTACCATTATCAAAAGAATCTTTTTGAACATAGAAAGCGCTCCAATTAAAACTTTTTATTTTTTTTCAATTAATTTAAATTACGCATAACTTTAATAATTGTTTCATAAGAAAATATTATCTAATAGTTAATCTTTTATACCATTATGAAAGTTAGAAAATCCAAATGAATAAAAATACACACTTCAAAGATAATTCAAACTTTACGAAAACAGTAATATTCCAACCCTTAACTTCCGAAAACTGGAAAGATTTCGTAAAATTATTCGGCACCAGAGGTGCTTGCGGAGGTTGCTGGTGTATGTATTGGCGTTTAACCAAAGGACATTTTGAAAAGCAAAAGGGAAATCTCAACAAAAAGGCTATGGGAAAAATTATATCATCAGGTGAAATACCCGGTATTTTAGCTTATTTTCAAAAAGAACCGATTGGTTGGTGTTCTCTTGCTCCGCGAGAAATATTTATCAGATTAGAAAAAGCTCGCACTTTAAAAAGAGTAGATAATCAAAAAGTATGGTCTATCGTCTGTTTGTTTATCGCCAAACCATACCGCAGAAAAGGACTTAGTACTCCGTTAATAAAAGGAGCTATTGATTTCGCCCAAAAACAGGGGGCAAAAATTATTGAAAGTTACCCTTTTGAACCCAAACAAAAGAATCTGCCCGATCCTTTTGTTTGGACCGGGCTGGCATCATCGTATCGCAAAGCCGGGTTTGAAGAAGTACGGCGCCGCTCGGCTACCCGACCGATTATGAGATACTATTTATAAAAAATATTTATCAACTGCAACCACTGGTGGCGCCACAGGTGTCACATTTCAGACAGGTTCCGTTGCGCACCATGGTAAACTGACCGCATTCCGGACACATATCCCCTTCGTAACCTTTCAATCGCGCGGTTCGGATTTCTTCCATAAGTTTTTTTCTTTTTCCTCCGGCTGTACTTTTTCCCGACGGGGTGGCATACTCAAACACCTTCTTGGTTTCTGTAGTTTGCTCAACTGTAATCTGAGACTCCAGCGATTGACCATTGATTTTTCCTCCTATCTTTCTGTGATGAAAATCCTTTTTCTCTTTTCCTTTTCCGTTTCCATTCCCGTCCCCACCGTTTTTAATCGGAAAGCCGATCATAAGATGGGCGGAATGAATATCTTCGGAAGTTCTGCTACCGGTCGTAACCTGTCCGGTAATATGAGAATCCGCCGGCTCTTCTTCCTCAAATTCAACAGATTCTTCGGTAGGTTTGCCCAGCGTATCACCCAATAAATCATCTTCGGTAACATGAGCCAAATCCGTCCGTCCCAAATAGGTAATAGCTAACTCGCGAAAGATATAATCAATAATGGAAGTTGCTCTTTTAATCGATTTGTTCCCTTGCACCAGACCATTGGGTTCAAAACGGCTGAAAATAAAAGCATCCACATACTCTTCCAAAGGAACTCCATGCTGCAATCCCAACGAGATGGCAATGGCAAAACTGTTCATCAAAGAACGAAAAGCGGCACCTTCGCGGTGCATATCAAGGAAGATTTCTCCTAAAGTACCATCGTTGTATTCACCGGTGCGAAGATAAACCTTATGTCCCCCGACAATAGCTTTTTGAGTATAACCACCGCGGCGGTTGGGTAATTTTCTCCGCTTAGCCAGATAGCGATAGATAATTTTTTGAGCCATTTTTTGAGACACGTTCTCAACGGTCAATTCTTCGTCTTCCATTTCATCATCGAATAAAGCGGCATTCAAAGGCTGGCTGAGCTTGGAACCATCGCGATAAATCGCTATGGCTTTAACCATCGTTTCCCAAGCCATCCGATACGCTTTTTTAACCTCATCGATAGTAGCTTCCGCAGGCATATTGATAGTTTTGGAAATAGCCCCGGAGATAAATGGCTGCGCCGCCGCCATCATCCGAATATGCGACTCGAAACGAATAAACCTTTTCCCTTTTTTACCGCAACGGTTGGCACAATCAAAAACAGGCAGATGTTTTTCTTTAAGATGAGGAGCACCTTCTATGGTCATGGTGCCACAACAGAATTCGTTGGCGGTTTCGATTTGCTCTTTGGTGAAACCCAATTCTTCCAGAAGATTAAAATCCCACGCATTATAGACATCTTCCGATAAACCAAGAGTATCTTTTAGAAATTCTTCACCCAGCGTGTATTTATTAAAAGCAAAACCGATATCGAAAACATTTTCCAGACCGGCTTCTATTTTTTCCAGTTCCTTTTCCGTAAAACCTTTGGCTTGGAGAGATTCGTGGTTAACGTATGGCGCTTGTTTTAAGGTTTTATGACCGGTGGCATAGAGAATAATATCATCAATTTCTTCATCGGTGTAACCCAACTTCTTTAAAGCGATAGGAACCGAGTTGTTGATAATTTTAAAATACCCGCCACCGGCCAGCTTTTTAAATTTTACCAATGAAAAATCCGGTTCAATGCCGGTCGTATCGCAATCCATAACCAAGCCAATGGTACCGGTGGGAGCGATAACCGAAACCTGAGCGTTACGGTATCCATAGACTTCTCCCAGCTCTAAAGCTTTATCCCAAACACTCCGTACCGATTTAACCACATCTTCGGGAATATAGTTGGGATTGATACCCATTGGTTTTACGGTTAA
The DNA here is from genome assembly GCA_013151855.1 of FCB group bacterium. GTDB lineage: Bacteria > Zixibacteria > MSB-5A5 > GN15 > FEB-12 > JAADHM01. The sequence goes on from JAADHM010000128.1 coordinate 21,112, forward strand.
GTCTTCATATTCCGACTTTTCCATGTTGTATGCCGCTCGCCGATGATTACGAATCACCTTTAACATCTCTTCACGGTTACGATAAAAAGCACTAAAAGCACCCTGTTCTTTAGCTATCTCTGCCGAAGTTACATAACCTTCTCCGGTCAATAAAGCACTCAAAGCACCACTCCAGGCATAGCCTTCCGCGGAATCGTAAGGAATCCCCATCCGCATAAGCAAAGTACCCAAATTGGCAAAACCCAAACCGAGAGTGCGAAAGTCGAAACTCTTTTGAGCTATCGCCGGTGAAGGAAAAGCAGCCATCAATACTGAAATTTCCAGCACGACCGTCCACAGACGAACAGCATGCAAATAACCCTCAACATCAAAATGACCATCATCTTTAAAAAATTTCACCAAATTAATGGAAGCCAGATTACAAGCGGTATCATCGAGAAACATATATTCCGAACAGGGATTGGAAGCGTTAATACGGCCATCGTTAGGACAGGTGTGCCACTCGTTTATAGTGGTATCGAATTGCACTCCCGGGTCGGCACAAGACCAAGCACTGTAACAGATTTTGTCCCATAAAGCGGAAGTGGGAATCATTTGTGCGACGGTTTTATCGGTTCTGTTAATCAGTTCCCAATCTTCGCCATTTTTTAACTTATCAAAAAACAAGTTGGGAATACGTACGGAGTTATTGGAATTTTGACCGGAAACCGTCAGATAACTTTCACTTTCCCAATTGGTATCGAGCTGGATAAAATCAATTTCGCTCACACCCTGACGAGCCAGATCCAATACTTTCTGGACATAAGCGGTGGGTACCGCATAATGTTTGGCATTCAAAAGCACCTGTTTTAATTTTTTATTTTTCTTAGGGTCGGTTTCATAAACCGAATCGCCGTTATCACCGGAAATGCGAGCGGCATCAAATATTTCTCTTAATTGTTGACGGATAATTTTCGAACCGGCCACTAAGGCGGCAACCTTTTGTTCTTCTTTAACTTTCCAATCAATAAATTCCAAAACATCGGGATGGTCAAGATTGAGACAAACCATTTTAGCCGCCCGACGAGTGGTGCCGCCGGATTTTATGGCGCCGGCTGCGCGATCTCCAATGCGCAAAAAGGACATCAATCCTGATGAATTGCCGCCGCCAGATAAAGGTTCTTTGGAACCTCTAATATGGGAAAAATTAGAGCCTGTCCCCGAACCGTATTTGAACAAACGCGCTTCACGCACCCACAAGTCCATTATCCCGCCATCATTAACAAGATCATCCACCACCGACTGAATAAAACAAGCATGAGGTTGAGGATGTTCATAAGCATTTTTCGCTTTCGTCAACAGATGCGATTCCGGGTCAACAAAATAATGGCCATTGGAAACGCCCGTGATTCCATAAGCATAATGAAGCCCCGTATTAAACCATTGAGGAGAATTGGGCGCCGCTATTTGATTAGCCAGCATATAACAGATTTCATCATAAAATATCTTGGCATCCTGTTCACTATCAAAATAGCCATATTTCTCACCCCAATGACGCCAACAACCAGCCAAACGATGAAAAACCTGTCGGGCATCGGTCTCGCTTCCGGTAACAGGCTTTCCTTCCTCGTCTAAGAGAGGTTTGCCGTTTTTATCAGTTTGTGGCACCCCCGCCTTGCGAAAATATTTTTGAGCCAGAATATCGACCGCGACTTGTGACCAAAATTCCGGAACATCAATATTTTCCAATTTAAATACCGTAGAACCATCAGGGTTTTTTATCTCCGAAGTACGTTTGGTAAAATTAATACGGCTATATGGTGATTCCCCTTCATGGGTAAAAAAGCGTTGAACTTTCAAGATGTACCTCCTGTATCTTTCTCAATAAAAGCTACTTAAATCCCTATTTTAAGGCTTAAACCTCATTCAATAGCTTTTATAATTTATTCCTTAATATTGACACATATTTTGAGGGAAAAAGGAAAACCAAACATCCCGACCCTCAGTCAGTGGGCACAATATATAGTGGTTTGAAAAGCCTTGGCTACTAAAAATTGTATATTTTTCAAAAAAATCGTATTTGCTTGAACAACAAAAAGCTACAAAATTAATAAAAAATAAAAAAATGATATTATAACGATTTTATCAACTGGTATAAAAAACCAATAATCATAAACAACAGTTATACAATGACTTATTTGGGTATGTTTTTTTAATATTAGTTTTTAATTATTATATTATTATTTTAAAAACACCTAATTGCCTTACACGCAACGAGTTATGCGGCAATAAACATTTACTCAACACCTTTTCCACAATTTAATGCACAAGTAAAAAAGATATTTGAGGTTTTTACGTAATGAATGATATAAAAAGATAATGTTTTCAAAAAGAGTGAATTACAAAATAAACCCTTTTTATCAACTTCATTTTTATTGTTCCACCGGTGGTAAATCGCGTTCGAGTTCTTTATCTTGGCGGAATCCCAATACATAATCCGCCTGCATAATGGTATGAATTTCACGGGTGCCTTCATAAATGGAAGCGCCTTTGGCGTTACGATAAAATCGCTCCACCGGATATTCATCGGAGAAACCGTAAGCTCCATGAACCTGCACGGCGTTAGCGGCAGCCGCTTCGGCTTCACGGCAGGCAATCCATTTTGCCAATGAGGTTGCTTTGGTGGAACGTTTGCCCTGATTTTTTAACCAACCGGCTTTTAACCATAAATAGCGGCTGTATTCATAGCCGGCTTCCATATTGGCAATCATTTGTTTGACTAATTGATGCTGTTCAATATTGACACCAAAAGTTTGCCGTTCTTTGGCATATTTTATACAGGCATCACGACAAGCACGAATTAAACCCGTTGACCCGGCGGCTACCGTATAGCGTCCTTGGTCAAGGCAGAACATTGCAATTTTGAAGCCGGCTCCTTCTTGATAAACTAAGTTTTTAGCGGGAACTTTGACATCCTGAAAGGAAATATACCCGGTGTTTCCGGCACGCACGCCTAATTTGCCGTGAATTGAGCCGGTGCTTACCCCTTCCCAATCACGTTCGACAATAAAAGCGGAGAGACCGCTATGAATACGTTTTTTCTTTTTTTCTTGATCGGTCCAAGCAAAAATAAGGAAGTAATCAGCCATATCGGCCAGCGATATCCACATTTTCTCCCCGTTGAGGATATAATAATCACCGTCTTTTACCGCGGTCGATTTTATTCCCACGGCATCGGTACCGGCTGATGGTTCCGTTAAACCGAAAGTAGCTATTTTTTCGCCTTTAGCCGCCGGCACCAGATATTTTTGTTTTTGTTCTTCATTAGCCCAGGTTAATACCGGCAGAGAAAAAAGTCCGATATGAACCGACAAAATAACCCGTGCCGAGGTATCGCCATATTCCAGCTCTTCGGAAGCCAATCCCAGCGAAATATAATCCATACCTAAGCCACCATATTTTTCGGGAATACAAAAACCCAGCAAATTGGCTTCAGCCATCGCCGGGAGTAAACGAGGGTTCATTTTTTGCGAGCGATCATATTCTGTTATATCGGGCATAATGATTTTTTGGGCAATTTCACGAGCCATATCGCGAACTGCCAATTGATTTTCGGTAAAAGAGAAAGCTATCATAAAAAATTACTCCTTTTCGGATAATTTTAATTTTATCTTGTGTCGCCAAAAGGAAATATACGGTCAATTAAAGACACCGTCAAATGATGTTTAAATTTATCAAGAATACCGCTTGACCGGTTGCTCTGGCGACAAATATTACTTATATTTAGCCCTAAAAATGAAGGTAACTTAAGTGAGCAAACCCATTTCAGTGAAAGCGGATATTGTCCCCTATTCCAAGGACTATGCTCGTGTTATTCGTTCTTGGATAGATTCCCCAAAAACTTACCGGAATGTCTGTCGTGGTAATGATTACCCGCCTCCCCAGAATATCGTTGAGACCTGGCAAAGAAAGGGAGTCACCTCCTATATTCTTTTTTCCAACAATAAACCGGTGGCTTACGGGGAGCTATGGAACCGCCCTCACGAGTTAGCTTATGAGATTGCTCATCTTATCGTTGAACCGACTAATCGCTTTCAAGGTTATGGCACCAAAATGCTCCAATTATTATATCAACGCGGAGTCTCGCATAAAGGAGTGGCGAAAGTTATTATAAACCTATATAAGGAGAATACGGCCATTTTAGGATGTTATTTCAAAGCCGGTTTTCAAATTTCAAGCACCACTACTTACACGGAAGGGTTAAGATTAATAAGATTGGTAACATAAATTGACTTTATAAGAATAACAATAAGGAGAACATTATGATTAAAAAAGTAGGTATTGTCGGATTTGGACAGATGGGCTCAGGCATAGGTCAAGTAGCCGCGGGCGCAAGATACGAAGTAACGGCTTTGGAAGTATCCAAAGAAGTGCTGGAAAAAGGCTTGGGCTATATCACCAAATCTCTGGATAAAGCTATCGAACGGGGCAAAGCGGATACCGCCCTCAAAGAACAGATTTTGAGCAATATCAAAACCACCACCAAATTCAAAGATTTAGCCGAATGCGATATTGTGTGTGAAGCGGTGGTGGAAAATATGGATGTCAAAAAAAAGGTTTTCCAAGAGCTGGACGAAATCTGTAAACCGGAGACAATTTTTGCGTCCAATACCTCCTCTTTGGCTATCGGCGATATGGCCGCGGTAACCCACCGCCGCGATAAGTTTTTGGGACTTCATTTTTTCAACCCCGTTCCCATTATGAAGCTATGCGAAGTAGTGAGAACTCTCGACACTTCCGAGGAAACTTACCATACGGCTTTTTCCTTTGCCGAATCGGTGGGAAAAACCTGCGTAACGGCTAAAGACTCCCCGGGATTTGTGGTCAATGTTTTACTGGTTCCTTATCTATTGGATGCTATCCGCCAATATGAAAGAGGATTAGCCAGTCGTGAAGATATCGATAACGGGATGAAGCTTGGCTGCGGACATCCCATGGGTCCTCTTACTCTGACGGACTTTATCGGGTTGGATACCATTTTGTACATTGCCGATATTATGTTTGAAGAATTCAAAGACGCTCATTATTCGGCACCACCTTTGTTGCGACGTATGGTCAATGCCGGTTATTTGGGTAAAAAGGTCAAAAAAGGTTTTTACGATTATAATAAATAAAACAATTTAAGAATTACTATTTATAAAAGACAACCAATTAAATCCAAGGATTGACAGTTATGACAGAATATAAAAATCTTCTGGTAGAGAAGGAAGAAGCCGTATTAATCATAAAGATTAATCGAGAATCCGCTCTCAACGCTCTCAACAAAGAAACCGTCAACGAATTACAACAGCTTTTCAGTTATTACTGGTCAGACGAATCTATAAGGTGTGTTATCTTAACCGGTGCCGGTGAAAAATCATTTGTCGCCGGAGCGGACATTCCCGAATTAGCCGATCTTGATGTGCGCAGCGGCACCGAACTTTCGGCGCGGGGATTATTTCTGATGAAAACGATACAGAATTTCCCCAAGCCGGTTATTGCCGCTATCAACGGGTTTGCTCTGGGGGGCGGTTGCGAATTAGCTATGGCTTGTGATATCAGATTGGCTTCGGAAAAAGCCAAAATGGGACAGCCGGAAGTCAATTTAGGTATTATCCCGGGTTATGGCGGTACTCAGCGACTACCGCGTTTGGTAGGGCGAGGCAAAGCCATGCAACTGATTTTTACCGGTGAAATAATTGATGCCCAAGAAGCATATCGCATCGGTTTGGTAAACGAAGTTTACCCTCACGAGCAACTTATGGACAAAGCCATGGAAATGGCTCGGTTGATTTGCTCCAAAGCGCCCATCGCCATTAGCTTAGCCAAAGAATGTATCAATCGCGGACTCGATGGAACCTTGACAGCCGGCTGTGATCTGGAGAAAGCTAATTTCGGCCAAGTTTGCAGCACCGGAGACAAAAACGAAGGGATGGAAGCCTTCTTGGAGAAACGCAAACCATCATTTACCGGACATTGATAAAACATTTATTTTTAAGCAACATTAATAAATATTTTTGAGGACCGTCTTCAGGCGGTTCTTTTTTTATTATGTTTCAACGGGATCGATAATACTTATTATCGCTTGTCCCGGTTGCGGTGAAGGTTGTTTATCGGCCGTACAAATATTTAAAACACCGGCTTCGGGAATAATAAAAAGAGGTAAAGCCTCATCACCATATTTTTTTTGGAAAGCGGTAAAGTCAAACTCTTCGGTTATCGAATTTTTTTTCAGCACCGCACCGGCACGAAAACGAGATTCCAAATATTCATAAGTAGCTTTTTCATCGAATAGGTATCTCCCCCTAAGATGCATAGGCAAGGTTATATTGGTATTATCTTTACCACGGTTCAAAGGAACCAATTGATAGACCTGAGAACGGCTGAAAATATCTTCAAAATGCAATGTTGCCAGAGAGTTTACCTCATCATTGGGAGTCACCGCCAACAATTTGCCAATACCCTCAAGGTGCAGATGTTGATGTAACTTTTCTGAAAAAATGTTACCGTAATAAGCGGTCAGACCCATCCGATGGGCTTGGGACACATTGCCCCAGTTGGAATCGACCAAAGCGACATAAAACCCTTCTTCTTGAAGACGCAAAGCGATTTCACGCGCCCAAGTATGAGCTCCGGCAAATAAAATTCCCTGAGGATCGGGAAGGGAAATTCTTAATTTTTTCGCTAGGGGGAAAGCGATAAGACCATAGACAAGAACCGTGCCTATGATGACCTGAAAAGTTAAGGGAATCAAACTTTCGCTGTGAACAAATCCCGCTTTTTTTAACGGGATGACAAAAACAGAGACCACCGCCGCGGCGACAATACCACGAGGAGCCACCAGCCCTATGAACAATCGCTCGCGCCATTTTAGCGAAGAGTGCAGGGTGGAGACGAAGACTGCCAAAGGACGGACAATAACAATCAACAGCAGAACAAACAGCCAGTTGGACATTTGCGTTAAAGCCAATTGAGAAGCGGGAATCTGAGCGGCAAGAATAATAAATAAACCGGCAATTAACAAAACCCTGAGGTTTTCTTTAAATTCAATCACGTGCTGCATGGACACATACTTCTGATTGGCTAACACTATCCCCATAACCGTAACCGCCAAAAGACCTGACTCCATACGGAACAGATTGGAAAAAAGATAACACAGAACGACAAACATAAGGGTAACCGGACTTTGGAGAAAATCAGGCACCAAATATCTTTTTAAAAGAACTATAACCACTAAGGCAAAAAGAAACCCTACTGCCGTGCCTATAAATAAAGCCTTAAAAACCCCCAAGGCGACAATATAAACACTACCGTTAATATTGCCACTCAAAATGATTTCCAAAACCAAAACAGCCAAAATGGCACCAATGGGGTCGTTGATAATCCCTTCCCACTTAAGCACGGAACTTATTTTGGCTATGGGACGCACCTGCCTTAAAAGAGGTATGATTACCGTAGGTCCGGAGACGACTAAGATGGCCCCCATCAAAAAAGCAATTCTAAATTCCCAATTCAAAAGATAATGACCGATAATCGTCGTCAGAAACCAAGTGACTAAGACCCCCAAAGTAACCAAATTCCTGATAACTTTACCCCCTTGACGCAACTCTTTTATATCAAGATTCATCCCCCCTTCAAAAAGAACAATCGCCACCGATATCGATATTAAAGGAAAAAGCGCTTCACCGAAAATAGCCTCGGGGTTTAAAATATTCAATACCGGTCCGGCTAAAATACCAAAAAGTAACAATAGCAAAATAGCCGGTAAATGAAAACGCCAGGCTAACCATTGCGCTAAAATTCCCAAAACAATGATACTGGCTAAACCAATTAATAAATGTTCGGACAAATTTTTTACCTCTTGATATTGCCCCCAAAATAGCATCCGAAAAGATTTTATCAAGTTTTATATCAATAAAGAAAGGAACCGGATTAAAAAGATAAGCCTTTATTCAACCGTAACCGATTTCGCCAAATTGCGCGGCTGGTCAACGTGACATCCCCGCATTACGGCGATATAATAAGCCAAAAGCTGAAGGGGTATAATCGATAAAAGCGGCGATAATAACCGACTGGTTTTGGGAATGTAGATAACATGATTCACTCTTTCGGCAATTTCGGTATCGCCTTCGTTAGCGATAGCAATAATTTTACCGTTACGAGCTTTGATTTCAGAAATATTGGACATAACTTTATCATACACGGCGTCTTTCAAAGCGATAACGACCACGGGCATATTTTCATCGATGAGGGCAATAGGTCCATGCTTCATTTCCGCTGCCGGATAACCTTCGGCGTGGATGTAGGAAATTTCTTTCAATTTTAAAGCGCCTTCCAAAGCTACCGGGAAATTAATCCCTCTCCCCAAATAAAGGAAATTGTTTTTTTTATAGTAGGCGGATGCGATTTTTTTTATCTGGTCGCAGTTTTTCAGAATTCTTTCCACCTTATCGGGGATTTTTTGAATGCCCTCTAAAAACTCCTGTCCCGCCGGAACGGATATCTGCCTCATTCTACCCAAAAGCACCGTTAGGAGGGTCAAGACCATCACTTGCGAGGTAAAGGCTTTGGTAGAAGCGACTCCGATTTCGGGACCGGCGTGAATATAAACACCGCCATCGGTTTCTCGGGCGATAGTCGAACCTACCACATTAACCAAACCAAGAACCGTAACTCCATGTTTTTTGGCTTCGCGCATAGCCGCTAAGGTATCGGCGGTTTCTCCCGATTGACTGATAGCGAACAAAATAGTATCTTCATCAAAAATAGGAGAGCGGTAACGAAGCTCGGAAGCATACTCAACTTCCACCGGTATGCGCGCTAATTCTTCGATCATATATTCACCGATAAGACCGGCGTGCCAAGAAGTACCACAAGCGGTGATAACAATACGTTTGATGTTTCTCAATTCATCATACTGCAAATTCAAGCCGTTCAAACGGGAAATACCCTCTTCCTGATTAAGCCGACCGCGGATGGCATTACGAAGAGTGGTGGGCTGTTCATAGATTTCTTTGAGCATGAAATGGTCAAAACCGCCTTTTTCAATTTCTTCCAAGGTCATGTTTACTTCGTGAATACGATGAGAAATCTTCACATTTTGAATGGTGGTAATATCATAATAATCAGGAGTTATGGTGGCAATTTCACCGTCTTCAAGATAGACAACGCGATTAGTATGCTCCAGCAAAGCGGAGACATCCGAAGCAACCAATTTCTCCTTTTCTCCGTGCCCAATCACCAAAGGCGACCCCATACGAGCGGCAACGATTAGATTCGGATGCTTTGCCGATATGACCGCAATACCATAAGTCCCTTCCACCTGATTAAGAGCGATACGTACCGCTTCCGTAAGGTGGCCATTATAATAGAAACGGATAAGGTGCACCAGTATCTCGGTATCGGTTTCGGTTCTTATAGTAAACCCATTTTGGATGAGAAATTCCCGCAAGGTGCGAAAATTTTCAATAATACCGTTATGCACCAAAGCGATTTCACCCTCAGCATCGGTATGCGGATGGGCATTCAGTTGCGATGGTTCGCCGTGAGTTGCCCAGCGCGTATGAGCAATACCCTGAGTGCTTTTTATTTCCGTACCGCTTAACTTTTGTTCTAAAACATTTATTTTACCAGCCGTTTTGGCAACCATCAATCCCGAATTCGATAACAGAGCAATTCCGGCAGAATCATAGCCACGATATTCAAGGCGCTTTAAGCCATTCATCAAAATCGGCAAAGCTTGCTGAGGACCGACATATCCGACAATTCCACACATAAAAAACAATCCTGATAATTATTTAAAATATTTCTTTACTTTATCGGCAAGATTCTTGGTTAATTCTTTATTTTTGGTTTCCACTATCAATCGATAAATGGGTTCCGTCTTCGATAAACGTATTTGAAGCCAGCCTTGCTTAAAATTAAACCGCAAACCATCCCTTTTGTCAAGAGTTGATTTGCCCAATATTGAGGAGGCATTTTTTTCAAATTGACTCCGTTTCTTGGCAAAATTACTTTTCAGCTTATCTTTTAACTTTATATTATAATAACGAGGGAAAGTCGCCACAAGTTCCGCTAAACTTTTCTTTTCTTCCGCCAACACCGTCAGCACCAAAGCAGCGCCAATCAGAGAATCACGACCGGAATGAAAAGCGGGATAAATAACCCCTCCGTTGCCTTCACCTCCAATAACCGCTTTTTTCGTCTTCATTGTTTGCACCACATTGGATTCACCGACTTTGGAATAATAGACCTTAGAACCCAAAGAGCGGGCTATATCCTCGGTTACTTTGGAAGTTGACAGATTGATAACGGTGGGTCCATGCTTTTTCGATAAAACCGCTTTAACGGCAATGGTCAAAGTGAGCTCTTCACCGATAGGATTTCCCTTCTCATCAACTAACGCCAAACGGTCGGCATCGGGATCACACGCCAACCCCAAATCCGCTTTATGTTTTTTCACCGCTCGAGAAAGTTGCGTAAGGTTTTTCGGCACCGGTTCGGGTTCATGGACAAAATTTCCATCTTGCGCACAATTTATGGCTATCGTCTGAACACCTAATTTTTCCAAAAGCAAGGGCAATGCCACAGAACCGGCGCCATTGATAGCATCGACGACCACTTTAAATTTTCGCCTTTTAATTGCTCTTTTATTAACTTCTTTAATTGCCAAGGTGCTTTTTACATGTTCATCGACCCAATGAGTTTGTTTTACTTCCTTACCGAGTTTATCGAATTTCTTGAAAGCAAATTTTTTAAGATTAAAAATCTTATCAAGCTTTTCATATTCTTGAGGAGTGATAAAAACACCGTTGTGATTAAAAAACTTCAAAGCGTTCCATTGCGACGGATTGTGAGAAGCGGTAATACAAATGCCACCCTGAGCATGTATTTTTTTGACCGCAATTTCCACGGTAGGAGTGGGAACAATCCCGATATCAATAACATCAATACCAACCGCCAACAAACCTGATATCACCGCCGGCATTATCATCGCTCCCGATGGTCGGCTATCGCGACCGACAACCACTTTGCCCTTTTTCAAAAAAGTACCGAATGCCGCACCATAAGCAGCAGCCGTTATCGGTTCCAGTCCCGTACCGATAATACCTCTGATACCGGAAGTCGATTTAATGATAGTTTTCTTTTCCATAATCTCTCTTTATAATTATCGTAGTCTTCGCTACTTTTCTAAAGCAAACAAAGACATTTATCATCAAAAGTATTATATTATTTGTCAATGACAACTATTTGTTTTTGATATAATATAAAATAATAATTTTTTTAATTGATAAACAGTTTCTTTGTAGAAATTACTCATAAAATTCCGCTACTCCCCCGTTGGTCCCCAACCAAATATTACCCACCATATCAATTTTTATGGCTTCGATAAAGTCGTTAGGCAAGCCACTGTTGAGAGTGGTATAACTGGTCCAATGGCTGCCATCAAAACGGCTCAATCCCTCCCAAGTTCCCAACCATTTGTTACCGAATAAATCGACTCCCACCGCTAACACCACATTACTAATCAAACCGCTATTGTTAATATTATAGGTAGTATCCCAACTATTATTGTAAAAAACCGCCACGCCATGCTCGGTGCCGAACCAGATACGACCCTCATTATCGGGAACTATCGACGACACCATATTAAAAGCTTTTCCGGCAATGACCGAGTAGTTAACGAAAGTGCTATCATTTTCCATGCGGCTCACTCCCCCCAAATTTGTTGCCACCCATAATAGGCCACTGTTATCGAAAGCCATCGTTTCGATACTGTTATTGGGAAGATTGGTCGTAGTCGTATTATAATAAATCCAGTTAGTATCTAATAAGCGACAAATTCCGGCAGTACCGGTACCAATCCAAATATCATTAGGAGCTTTGATAACAATAGTAGTAATATCATTTGAGAGTAAACCGCTGTTGCTCTCGTTTAAATTAATAAAAGCAGAGCCATCGAATTTGCTAAGGCCATTACTACGAG
>JAADHM010000156.1 GCA_013151855.1 FCB group bacterium
TCTTCAAGATTTATATCTTTTGTGTTCAAAGCTTTTGTATACTGATCAACCGCCTTCTCATATCCTTTTTGATGATACATCACTCCGGCCATATTGTAGTCGAGTTCAGGGGATTCGGGAAGGTCGGTTTCGGCTTTGTGATAATAATCCAAAGCTTTTTTATAATCCTTGGTGCGATAAGCTTTATTCCCTTTTTTCACCAAGTTTACATAATTACCGGCGAAAGCTGATGATACTATAAAAAGGAAGATAAAGAAAAATAAAAATTTCGATTTATTATTCATTGCTATCACTCCTATGGGGCTTTTTTCTTTCCGACAAGAAAAACTCACCCACGATGAAGAAAATCGCCAATAACAAAGGCCATTGGAAACGATCGTCATATCTGGTTACCAAAGTACCGGCCAGTTGCTTTTTCTCCATTTTGGATATCTTATCGAAAATTTTATCCAGTTCAATTTCTCCCGCCGTGGCATGATAATATTTTCCACCGGTAGTAAGAGCAATCTCTTGTAAAGTCATTTCATCCAATTTGGAAACGATAACTTCCCCGTTTCTATCTTTTTTAAATCCTACCTGTTTACCATTACGATCCAAAATGGGTATAGGTTCCCCTTCGGTACTTCCAATGCCCACCGTATATATCTTTATACCCTGTTTACGAGCTTCTTCTGCAGCATCTTTGGCGCCTTTTTGCTGGTTTTCACCATCGGTTAGAAGGAGGATGACTTTATGCTTTTTTTCTTTTTTATCGAATAATTTAGCTGCTGTTCTGATTGCCGCAGGAATATTGGTACCCTGAACACTGACGGAATTCTGGTCCATGGCGTTCAACAAAAACTTGGCGGAGGCATAATCGAGGGTCAAAGGGCACTGGACAAACGCTTGTCCGGCAAAAGCAACCAGACCTATGCGGTCACCTTTGAGACGGTCAATTATACCCTGTATTTCCTGTTTTGCTTTTTCCAAGCGATTGGGTTTCATATCCCTTGCCAACATGGAATTGGAAACATCCAGCACAACGACGATATCAATACCCTTTCTTTTCAATAATTCCAGATGAGTGCCAAATTGTAATCGGGCTAAAGCTAAAGTAACAAAAATCAAACCGATTAAAAGCAAGATAATCTTACTTCGTTGACGGGCAAAAGATATATAAGGAGCATTTTTAATAATTAATGGTAAATCACCGAATTTTTTCAAAAGCTTTTTTTTATACGACAACGCCCAAAAGGCAAAAATACCCAAAAACAATATTAAAACGAGGAGTAAAAAATTTATCGGTGAAGCAAAACGCATAATTTTTTTTCCTATGGCAACTTTCTAAAAAACGTATTCGACAAAACAACTTCCAAGACAAGAAAAATTAATCCCGCATAGACAAAGTATGGAAATAATTCTTTATACTGAATATGAGAAGCAACTTTAACTTTTGTCTTCTCCATTTTATCGATAGCTTTATAAATTTTATCTAATTCCTTGCCCGAACGTGCCCTAAAATATTTCCCCCCGGTTCGTTTGGCTATTTCTTTTAATGTCTTTTCATCGATTTTAGTCGGCTGATAGACATATCTTTTCCCAAAAATTGGGTCTTGGTATGGATACATAGCATTCCCCGGTTTACCGGCTCCAATGGTGTATATTTTGATATTAAATGCCGCCGCCAAATTAGCGGCGGTAATAGGATCAATTTCACCGGCATTGTTATCACCATCGGTTAGCAAAATAATAATTTTCGATTTTGCCTTTACATCTCGCAAGCGGTTAACGGCATTGGCAATAGCCATTCCGATAGCGGTACCGTCTTCAATCTGCCCAAAATGAACCTGATCGACAAAATTCAAGAGCACTCCATAATCGGTAGTCAAAGGGCACTGAGTATATGAATAGCGCGCAAAAACAACTAACCCGATACGGTCATTGGTGCGCTGTTTGATGAATTTTTTTATCTCTTCTTTGGCGACATAGAGCCTATTGTTGGGTTTAAAATCTTCCGCTTGCATGGACGAGGAAATATCCAGTACCATCATTATATCAATCCCTTCGGAGGTTACCTCTTTATACTCTGTTCCCGCTCGAGGACGCGCTATGGCTACCACAAATAAAGCAATAGCCAATACCCGAAAAATCGTAAGAAGAAAACGATAGCGCTGACGACCAGACCGAGAAACCCGCTTTACAATACGAACATCGGAATATTTTATGGAGGAAGTGCTGGTTCTTTTTTTCTTAAAGCGATAGTAAAGCATAAAAGCAATAAGCATCGCTCCTAAAACAAAAATAACTGTCGCCGGAATAGTGGCTTTGAACAAATCGAAGAAATTAATATTCATACCCGCAAATTCAATCATGGCGATACGGTCTCCTTAGAAGTATCGTTATCAATATCAATATTGGTATGGTTATGAATATTAATTTTCGGATGCATGCGTTGCTCATAATCGGCGCGTAACAATTCAATCATATTATGCACTTCGTCAAAATCGTCTTGCGCTCTTTTCAACTCCGGAATATATTTGGCAAACTTGACCAAATCAGCATGATTTAAGAAAGATTCCACGCGCTCATAGAAATCATGAGGAAGATGGTTCTCTTTAATAGTCGCTAAAAACTCTTCCGTGGTCATATCCAAAACATTTATTTCCAACATCTTTTCCAAGTAAGCGCGGAGAATTTCCGTTAACTCGATATAATATAATTTATACTCTTCTTTGCTTAACAATTCCTTCTGCTTTAAAAGAACAAGCTTTTCAAAAGCAATCTCCCAAGCCGGTCGTAAATCAACCGGTTCTTTCGGTTCTTTTTTTCGTTTTACTTTTAACCAAATGAAAACGGCAATAACAATCAATAATAGCAGAATTACTCCCCCCCAGATATAGTAAGGGGTTAAATTTCTTTTAAATTCATACTGCGGTTTCAACGGCTTAACGTCGGTGGAATCATTGGCACCGATTAATAACGATTTTACTTTTATGGGCACACTTTCGGAAAGCAAAGCTTTTCGGGAGCTATCGGGTAAAATAAAAACAATGGGGATGGGAGGAATAATATAATCACCGGTGGTAAAAGTGCTGAGGATAAAAATATTTTCACTTTTTATCCGTCCATCGGGAAGACGGGTTATAATATCCGGTTTATAATCCTTAACATCAAAAGCGCCCAAATTGGCTCCCAAAGGAGGAGGAACTAATTGATAAGTAGAATCGTAAGTAATCGTAATTTTGTAATTTATCAAATCACCGATATATATTTCCGCTTT
>JAADHM010000132.1:0-480 GCA_013151855.1 FCB group bacterium
ACTGGGATGCCGACTATAAAGTAAACAGAAGTTTTACCAACTATCCCGTTGTCAAAATGCTGGTTAAGTACGATAGAGTGAAGATGTACGACGTGCGGAGTAATTGGGCGTATGTAGAGAACATAGACACTTACAGCAACAAAACCGTGTCGGGCTGGGCGGCACGCAAGTATTTGCGTCCGTGGAAGAGTGCGAAGTTCTTTAAAGTCAAGGATAACATTTTTAAGCTGAAAAAAAAGCCCGTGGCCCTGTATAATAACGGGCTGAAGGGTACAAAGGTCGGGACACTACCGGCGAGAGAGAAAATCCGTGTGCTTCGCGGGAACGGAGTACGCTTTTTTGTAGTGACAAAAAGCGGTAAGAGCGGATGGGTGAATCCGGGGGCAATAGATACCAAGAAGCTTGTGGCGAAGAGTTTTAGTTTTGAGAAGAAGATAGAAAAAAAACTACCGGTGAGTAAGAGTTACACTAATAAAAAGG
>JAADHM010000132.1:509-4322 GCA_013151855.1 FCB group bacterium
CCGGAGGATTTGAGTAACCCCGCTGTGCTCAGGGGGGATTTTGACAAAGTACCCTTGTTCAGCGGAAATAAAATTATGCAGTACGGACGGGAAACGAATGTTGTGAAGGCGTTGGGGTATAAAGAGGAGCTTGGAGAAAGAGGTGAAAGAAAAGTTGTCGATGGAGAAATCTATACATTTTTAACTTTCTTAAACCTTAATTTTTACGGCATGATAGCGAAGATAGAAATAGGTATGCCAAAAAAATATGAAAATGTTTTGGTAAGTTATTGTCGAAACAAACTTGGATTTAAAAATTTTGAATTGGATTCTAGTTGGTACAGTTGGGGTAGGTATGATTATACTATAAACATTGAACAATATAAGGGTTTGATTTCATGGTTAAAAAAGGAAGGGCCGTTTAAGGAGATAGTAAGAATTCATCTTTATACAAGGGATGTAAGGTTGAAAAAAATCAAAGATGTGGAAATTCGTGGGACATTTGCTTATAAGAAAAGTTATTCGAGATTATACAATGAAGAAATGAACCAAGTAAAAATAACAAAAAATGGAGATGCTATACTAACACTGGGCATTTTGAAAAACAATGCAACATTGGATTATTTCTTTGTGATTGAAGATAGTCGGTTAAACGGGTTTTATAAACCCGATGAGTATAATTTCTTTGCTCCCTATAAATATTCGATAGAAGAAAGTTTTAAAGATATAAGAGCTTTAAAAAAGGTTGTGCCATATTTATACTTTCCCAAGCCCTACACTATCACCATTTCCGCCGAAGAGCTGCGTAAGGCAGGAGTGCGAGCCCAAGACCTCAAGCGAGTGTGGAAGAGAGCAAAACTTTTACATGGAAGGAAAAATTCATCTTTGAGAGAAATTAGAGAAAAATTAGCATATATGGTAAAAAGAACTCTTACTGAAAAAAATTATTTAAATTTAGATAAAAAAGGGGATTACTATTATGATATAGAACTATTTTTGACTACATTTAATAAAACTGGTATTTATTATGCTTTAGTTTATGTAAATGATAATGGGGTGCGTCATTCTTATTTTTTATTACTAAATAGCAAATATCAAGTGTTTTATCTGAGAAAGTATAACAAAACAGTTGTGTTAGAGGACATTGAATTATTAGATGGTTCTGAGATTTTAGGGCGTTATAATTCATTTACTGTCTTCAAAGGAGTGAACTATGAATATTAAGAGAGTATTGTATATTATCATATTTTCATTGATGTTTTCCTTTGTTTATGGTGTGGAGATGAAGTATCCGGTGTTGAACGGGAGCTTTAAGGGAATACCGGGGAGTGCCCACGGAGAACAGCGGGCGGATGTAGGGAAAATAAAAAAAAGTAGTAATGCAAAAATCATAAAAAATCAAATCGCCGAGAAAAAGAGAGAAACAAAAAATTTCTCTACAAACATAATTTATACAAACGGAATTTATATCAGCAATATGAGTATGATAAAGAGTATTAGTGTTTCAAAAGATTTTACAAATAAAAATGAATTGGGTCACATTATTAAAAAGCTTAAAAACAAATCCGTGTCTGAAAAGGCAAAAAAAGAAGGCTTTGATAATAAATTATATAAGGTGTCAAATGACGGAAAGTATTTTGCGGAAATTTGGTGTACTCCATATGTTTGGGAAGGGACACCTAAGGGAAAATATATTAGATTATATGATAAGAAGGGAGAGCTAATTCAAAAGGAAATTGAATTACCGGAACCTTTTTTAATAGATTTGCCTATACATGTGTATTTAATATCGGATAAAAAACTACTTGCGGATGATGATAAGGGAAATATATTATTTGTGGATTTTGAAAAGAGAAAAAGTCACATTATCCGTTTTGAAAATGAAGTGAAGAGGGTGGGAGATGTAGTGGGAGTTTACGGAGATGTGCAATATGGGGTATCTAAAAACGGAACTATTATAATCTGGATGGGAGGTTTATTAGGAAAAAAAGGCTATAAAAGCATCTTAGTTTTATTAGACGAAAATGGGAAGTTATTGAGAAAAAGATTATTGAAAAAAAATAGTGGTAAAATAGTTGTTTCCAAAAATGGAGAATATTTTGTATTGCCTTATTGTGGTGAATTTAATATAAAAGGGGAAAAAGTAGGAGATATACAATTTGGAAATATTGGAATTTTTATTGATAATCATAAATATTTGGGAACGATGATGCATACATTAGATGAAAAAGATGAAAAGATAATTTATTATGATCTAAAAACAAAAAAAATATTGAGTATAAAAATATTATTTTCAAATTATTTTGAAAATGGAATAAGTGGATTGTTCAAGATATTTAAAATAAAAAGTCATGATTACTATTTGATATATGGGTTTATATATGGATTTAAAATTCTTCATGTATACATTACTCCTGATAATAAAATTAAAATTTTAAATATATCAACTGTTTTTATTTCTGAAGATGGTTATACTGAGATCAAGTATAATTTGAATAATAATATTTTATTGATTGGTTCAAAAAAAAGGGAAAAAACAATAAAGCTGGAGCTGAGATAATGAAAAGGGGAATTTACATTATTTTATTTTTGCTTATTACATCTTTACGGTTGAGTGCCTATAACCGGCCGATATTACACAACGGAAGAAGTGATAGTCAATCTGGCGGAATTGTAGCAACTTTAGGTGAACCGAGGGGGGCAAGAGAATTATGTTGAGGCCGGATTATTACAAGATGTTTAGCTTTGATAGGGTGAGAAGAGTAAGCTTAGATAAGTGGGAGGTCGGGAAATGAAAAAGTTGATTTTTGTTTTTCTGTTTTTAACGTTATTGTTGTTTGCTCGAAGCAATCAGACCGGAGGAAACATTATCCGCTGGGAAACCTGTACGTCACCCTGAGCACCAGTTGGCGCTTCTTCTCGCTACGTCACCCTGAGCAAGCCAACGGCGCGTCGAAGGGCTGAGCGGAGCAGCTGACGCCCACCCATGCACGTCATCCTGAGCGGAGCCGGAGGGTATCGTCAACAAAAAAGCAAAAAAATAATCCTGATCCTTTCAATAAATGACAAAAGTGAGAAAACAAGCTATAATATAGCAACTCTAAAATGAAAAATCAAACGGAGGGTCTCATGTTCATTAAATACCTGATTCAGGGCGGCTGGGTGATGTTGCTTATTTTACTGGCTTCGATTATCGCTCTCGCGGTGTTTATAGAACGAATGTTTTATTTGAGCAAGGTGAATAGCGCATTTGATTCAGGAAAAGATGCGTGAGAAACTCAAGGGGCTGCGTGTGGATGAAGCCATTGCGGTATGCGAAAATTATCCCGGTCCCGCTTCCAATATTATCCGCGCCGGCTTGGAGGTAGCGGATAGAAATCGGGAACAGATTGAAAAAGCGATGGAAGATGCCGCGAAATACGAAATTCCTAAGCTCAATAAAAATCTTCCCGTTCTTGCGACGGTGGTGAGTGTATCGACCTTGTTGGGGTTGCTCGGGACGGTGCTCGGAATGATTACCTCAAGCTCGGTTTTGTCTCAGGGTATGCAAACCCCCGCCAAGCTGATCGGCGGTATTGCGCAGGCTCTTGTCACGACCGCGGGGGGATTGATTGTTGCTATTCCCGCGCTGATCGGTTACAACTATCTTGCCGCCAAGATTGATTCGATTCTCAGTAATATCGAAATCAGTACCACGGACACCATTAAACTTTTAAAAAAGAATAACGAATTACGCAACTGGTAAGGAGTACTTATTATGGCACATTTGACCAAAAAGGAAAGGGCGAGGAAGGAACGTTTCAAGAAAATTTTTTATGTGATTATTTTGTTGTT
>JAADHM010000024.1 GCA_013151855.1 FCB group bacterium
TTCTCAATCTCTTTTTTTAAAATAGATGATACTTCTTCAGGATTGAGACCCATTATATAACTCCTACAAGCTTTGCTTGATTTATTTTAAAAACTTTTTTCACTTGCTCATATATTTTCATCTTTAAGAACTCAATGTACTCGTACTTTTTCCAGTTGTTCGTCGACCGCTTCGAGTTGATGCCGAATAGAACCATCGATTACTTCGTCGTGTAAAACGACAATCATTCCCCCGATAATGGAGGGGTCGACTTTTTTCTCCAGAACGATATTCAAGCCTGTCTTTTCAGCCATTTTTTCAATGAGCTTTTGACTCTCATCGTCGTTCAAAGCTACGGCCGTGATAACCGTAACCCGCCCCAGTCCTTGTTTCGCTTCCACCATCCGAATAAATTCATCAATGATTTCCGCCAGATAGTTTATGCGATGTTTATTGACCAAGACAATCATAAACTCCACAAACAAACGATTCAGCCTATCGGTAAAAATTTTACGGATAAGGGCATGTTTGTCTTCCTCGAGTATTTGAGGGGCGCTCAAAAAATTCAACATCGTAGCATCTTCGGTTATAAACCGCTTCAAAGCATTCAATTGCTCATAGGCAACATCTATCAACTTTTTCTCTTCGGTGGCGAGAAATAAAGCGTGAGCATATCTTTGAGCGACTACTTGTGATAACATCTTAATTAAACTTTATCCAAACCATCAATGAATTGTCCGATGAGCTGATGATGTTTCTGGTCATCGAGCTCTTCTTTAATAATTTTTTCAGCGGCGGCGATAGTGATAGCCACCATGTCGCTTTTGAGCTGCACTTTTGCTTTGGCGACATCCCGTACCAATTCTGCTTTTGCTTTGGCGGTTATTTTTTTGGCTTCTTCATGAGCCGCCGTTTTTATTTCTTCAGCAACTTTTTTACCTTCATTAACCGCTTCCACCAATTTAGCCCGCTTTTCCAAATCGATTTCTTTCAGTTTCTTGTCGTAATCAGCGGCCAATTGGGCAACATCGGCTTTACCTTCTTCTATTTTCTGAAACTCACCGGCAATTTTATTACGCCGCTCCTCCATCATCGCTAATAGAGGACCCCAGGCATACTTCTTTAACAGCCAGAGAACAATCAGAAAACCGACAATATGAGTTATTATTTGTGAAAACTCTAAATTCATAATCTTACCATCCGTTAGTAACTAAACTTTATAACCAGTTCGGTTGAATAGCTTCTTTTAGGCTATTAACCGATTTTACCCGAGAGAATAAAGAAGACTAACAGAGCGTAAAGAGTTAACGCCTCGATAAAAGCGGCACCGATTACCATCCCCGTTTGGATTTTATTGGCAGCTTCCGGTTGACGTCCCATCGCTTCCATAGCGGAACCGACCGCGCGCCCCAAGCCAAAACCGGACCCCACAGCGGCAAGCCCCACAGCCATCGGCAAAGCCCAAGCTAACATTGATTGATAATCCATTTTTTCCTCCTAAAAGTTTTTTATTTTTGTATTCACGTTATTTTTTTTCATTTTTATCAATGATGCTCCTCATGAGGAAGCATCAAGAAAAGATATACCGCCGCCAAAACAGCGAAGATCAAAGCTTGAATCGTCGATAACAACATCGACAGAAAAATAAAGGGAACATTCAAGGGCAAACCAACCGGTGAATGAATAAAAGAGAGAGCCGTCAATCCCAAACCTACAAACGCCGACACCAAAACGTCTTCACCGGTGACATTACCGAATAAACGAACCGCCAAACTAAACGGCTTGGCTAACTCTCCAATGATATGAATGGGAAAAAGAAGGGGTACCAAACACCAGGTTATAATCGAACGAGGCTCACCGGCAAAATGATCGAGATATCTAACAATACCCAATCTTCTTACTCCGGTATATTGAGCATATAAAAAGACCAAAATAGCCAGTGCAACGGTAGTATTTATACTGGTCGAGGGAGAGTGACCGCCGGGAATAAGCCCCCAAAGGTTATTCATCAAAATATAAAAAAACAAAGTCCCCACGAAGGGAGTATATCTTTTGGCATCATCACCAAGAATGGAATAAACAAAGTTATACATCCATTCAACAAGAATCTCAAGAAAATTCTGTCCTTTATCGGGTATCATTTTGCGCTTAACATAAACACGCAAAGAAAAAAGAACGAAGATTAAACCGGTGAGAAAGGCAAAAATAACATTAATCCAAGTCTCAGCAAAATGATACACATTTGGAGGTAAAAGACCCACCTCATGGAGTAACGAAATAAAGCTGGGTAAATGCGGAGCTTTTTCTTCGGGAGATTGATTGCTGACAGCAACCGTTAAGAAAGGTATCCATTTAATAATAATAAGATTTACAAAACCACTTATCATTTAACTTGGTTCCAGCTCTTAGTTTTATCATGGTTATAATCAAGCCCTAAAAGAGCACGAGCGACAACTTTTAAAATAATTATTAAAAAAAGAAGGGAAAATCCGGCCAAAAGATATAAGGGATTAAATTGATGAACCTTTAAAAGAAAATAACCGGTGGAATATAAAAGAGGGAATTTAATCACCGCCAAACCCAAAGCCTTGGTTTTCATGGCGCCTTCAGGCCGAATGGTAACTTTCACCAGTTCAGAAAGAAACAGCAAATTTATCATCCCCCAAACACCTCCCGAAAGAAATGCCAAAGCAGGGAAAAATCCGAAATAATACAGACCAAAAACAAAACAAATCAAAAGGACGACACCGGTCGTTTTCAAAACCCGATCAATAAAATTGAGTTCAATCTTTTTGGTCATGTTCATTTTCTTTTTCAATAGAAGATGATTTTTTTACCAAGTTATAAGTCTCAACACCAGCCGCAATAAAACCTAATACAACACCGGCAATTAATAAATAAGGCTCTGTTCCCAATTTTTTATCCGCCCATCGCCCGACAAAAAAACCAACCATAGGAGCTGCAAACAATATCGCCGGAACTGTTGACAATAAGCTTAATTGTCTTAAGTCATTATTGGGCTTATTGTTAGGCTTAGGGTTAAAAAAGTCCATACACCCCGCCTTCAATTTAAGACCGAATATAATTATGGTTGAAATAAAGTCAACCGTTTTTTATCCATTTTATCAATCTTCTTCATAAAAAATAACTGTTTAAAGGCTATATTCAAACATCAAAAAAATGCAGAAAAGTTAGAAAGTGTTTTAAAGTCAGTAATGCTTTAAGAATTCTCTATAATTG
>JAADHM010000215.1 GCA_013151855.1 FCB group bacterium
TTAATTTACAAGTTTTCTTGAATAGATTCTTTTTAAAACTTAAAGATATTCCAATAATTGGTATTAGAATAAATATTATCGGAATGAGAAAAATAAGATTGTATTTCACTAATGAATAAGTAACGATAAATGCTCCGTAGTTCCCTAAAATATAAATAATGATTATCCCGATAAACCAGTATATTTCCCTTTTGGTATCGCTAATCATAATGTCTCCAATGCCTTTGGGTGCCCCATCCGCTTGCGGTGGGTTTAATTATCGTTCTGTTAATTCCAGCAGGTCACTATGTTAATGCCGGAGGTCAGACTCGAACCAACATTGTTGGCTTTATTTATAATGATACTTTTATATTACTTCGAAACCAAACAAGTTAGCTATGCTAATGCCGGAGGTCGGACTCGAACCAATATTGTTGGCTTTATTTATAATGATACTTTTATATCACTTCGAAACCAAACAAGTTAGCTATGCTAATGCCGGAGGTCGGACTCGAACCGACATGATGTTGCCATCGGGGGATTTTGAGTCCCCTGCGTCTACCACTTTCACCACTCCGGCAGTGTGGATATTTTAAAAGCTATTTTCATAGCTGGGCAAAATATGAAAAAAAACGATTGCTTTGTCAAGCTAAACCCTTTTCAGCCCCATATTTTATCTCGTTAAAAATGAACTCGTCCACCGGTGGTATCTTCCGGTACAATATTATCGCTTTTGTTGGCATTGGGGTTATAAAGTTTAGCCGAGGGATGTAAATGGCAAGGGGTAGTCGGTTCGGTACCTTTGATAAATATTTCGTCGCGCACACGGGGACAGCGGTCTGTCGCCAACTCACCCGACTCTACGCAAACAACGGCGTGGACAATGCCCTCCGGTTCTTTGAAATCTTCCACCGGTAAAGAATCGTGAGCGGCAATCATAAATCTGGTCCAAATAGGAACACCGTTTTTGGCGCCATCCTGATTACGTCCCAAGGAAATCTTTTCGTCAAAGCCAACCCAAGTTCCGGCCGTTATCTGAGGAGTATAGCCGATAAACCAGTTGTCACAGAAGTTGTTGGAGGTGCCCGTCTTACCGCCGGCAGGTCGGGTGAAGCCCATCCATCGCGCCCGACGACCAGTGCCATTATTAACGACCGATTCCATCATACTGGTCATAATATAAGCGGTCTGAGCCGACAACACTTCTTCCTTTTTAATGGGAGTATCATCTTCAAGGACGCGTCCGTAACGATTAACGATTTTGTGAATCATTCGGTAAGGAATATGAATACCTTGATTGGGAAAAACGGAAAAAGCCGACACCATTTCAATAAGTCTTACATTAGCCGAACCGAGAGCCAAAGCGGGAACATTCGGCAAAGGAGTGGTGATGCCCATTTTGCGCGCATAAAATATCGCTTGTTGGGGGCTGATTTTGAGAATCAAACGGATAGCTACCAAATTACGCGACAATCGTAAGCCATCACGAATGGTAATGGGACCTTTGAACTTGTTGTCGAAATTATGCGGACGCCATTGTTTGGCGCCGGGGATATCGAGGACGATGGGGTTGTCATCAATGATATCGGTCGTTTTGTAGCCGTTATCGATTGCCGCCGTGTAAATGAACGGCTTGAAACAAGAACCCGGTTGAAGATGTGACTGAACGGCGCGATTGTACTTGGATTTTTTAAATGACCGCCCGCCTATCATTGCCAATACGTCACCGTTATGATTATCGATGGCAATAAAAGCTCCCTGTACCGGTTTATACATTCTTATGGAATCGCCGTATTGATTAACGGTGTCGGGCATAAACTGGGTATAAGTTTTATTGTTGATGGAATATTTGCGAGCAATACGAGCACGCAAGGAATCTATTTGAGGGTAGAGAGCATTCTCGGCATCTTTTTGTAGTCCCACGTCAAGAGAAGTAAAGACTTTTAAGCCTTCCGAATAAAGGGCGTGTTCTCCGTAATTTTTTAACAGATACTGACGGATTGTCTCCGTAAAATAAGGAGCGATACCAATTTTTTCCACCGGTGGATTTACGGAGAGCGGTTCGTTTTTGAGAGAGTCAAAAACTTCTTTGGTAATATTACCGTTTTTGTAATAAGAAAATAAAACTCGGTTACGTGCCTGCATAGATTTTTTAGGATTTCTAAAAGGAGAATTGATATTGGGACCTTTGAGCAACCCTATCAATAGAGCACAATCGTTAAGGTTCAATTCGGAAACATCTTTTGAAAAATAAGTCCGAGCCGCCGCCGCAATTCCATAAGCACCGCGTCCGAAATAATATTGGTTAAGATACATATTTATGATTTCATCTTTAGAATAAGTGCGTTCCAATTTAATGGCGGTAAGAGCTTCTTTGATTTTGCGGGTCAGGGTTTGTTTGCGATTCAGAAAGAGCATGCGGGAAAGTTGTTGCGTTATCGTGGAAGCCCCGGCGGTTATTCTCCAATGAATAACATTTTTTATCGCTACGATAAAAATGCGGCGCATGTTAATACCCCAATGGTTATAAAACTCTCTATCTTCGGAGGCAATAAGCATATCGACAAGGTAAGGGGGGAGGTCTTTGAAAGGCGTTAAAACCCGATTTTCGCTGTAAAACTCTTTCAATAGTATTCCGTTGCGATCGTAAATTTTGGTTTTCAAACTGGGTTCGATGTTGTGGAGCTGTTCAAAAGAAGGCAACTCGGTGGTGTATATAACATAGGTTTTGTAACCTAATATAACGGCCAATACTAAAAACAATATAATTAATACTGTTACCGAATTTCTTAGCCGACGGCTTTTTAAATTATTGCGATTATACATAGGTACCATAGTTTTATTATTTGCATTATTTTGCTTTATCAATCAAGATAAAACATATTATTAGTTTAACTTCAAAAGATTTTTTTGTTTCCCAAATGGCATTTTTTCCATTTATTGTTTTAATCATATAGTTTATATGTCGATATGTTCAAAAAGATGCTTTTAAGGAGAAGATTTTGACAGAATTTGAAAGTACCGAGTTAAAGAAAGAATTTGAACATCAATGGAAAATAATTTCCCGCGGAGCAGTTGATTTACTGCCGGAAAAAGAATTTGAAGAAAGACTGAAAAAATCTATCAAAGAAAATAAACCTTTACGGGTAAAACAGGGTTTTGATCCTACCTCTCCGGATATTCATT
>JAADHM010000018.1 GCA_013151855.1 FCB group bacterium
ACAAATTCGGTGACCCCACAGCAAAATCAGAGCGGGTTTACGATTGGGAGCTGGGTGGTAATTTCCGACAGAAAAATTTCACCGCCGGAGTTAATCTGTACTGGATGGAATTTAGAAATGAAATTATCCCTTATGGAGGTATTGACGACAATGGCGTGGCTATTACCGTTAATGCTGACCGTTCCGTTCACGCCGGTGTTGAATTGACCTCAAGTTATAAACTATACAAGTATATTAACTTCAGTGGAAATTTTGCTTATAACTATAACCGTATAAAAGATTATACGGGTGGGATCGATGTCTATCTCCCCGATTGGTCTTCCTACCGCCTGCCGGTTAACTATAAAGACAAAAAAATAGCCGGATTCCCCGATTATCTGGCTAACTTGATGGTTAATTATAATGATACCCACTGGCAAGCAACAATGCGTTTGCGTATGATTGGCAAACAGTATATGGGACTTTGCAATATCGATTCTTTAGCTATCGACCCTTATACGGTTGCTTCGGTTTCGGCTTCTTATAAACTGGAAAACTTTTTTAAGGTGGGTAATGTTACTTTTATGTTACGCATTAATAATCTTTTTGATAAAAAATATAGGACTTCCGGTTATAGCTGGACCTATGGCACCGCCGATGGCGTCAATCAACCGGTGTCGTTAATCCATGAAGCGGAGTATTTTGTGGCGGCGGAGCGGACATTTTATGGCCAGTTGAAAATGGAGTTCTTTTAATATAGATGCATTTTGTTGATTACAGTCTGATTGTTCTCTATCTGGTATTATTATTGATTCTGGGTTCGCTCGATAAGTTAAAGAAAAACAGCTCTGCCGGTGAAATTATTATCGGCGGCAGAGCTTTAACTTTGCCCGGGTTTGTAGCTTCTTTAGTCTCCACTTGGTATGGCGGTATTCTCGGAGTGGGGGAATACAGTTTTAGATATGGTTTGTCCAACTGGTTGGTTTTCGGGGTACCGTATTATCTGGCGGCTATTTTATTCGCGGTGTTTTTAGCTAAAAAAGCTCGTAAGTCCGAAGCTTTTACTATTCCGGACCGGTTAGCATCAACCTATGATAATAAAACAGCCGTGGCGGGGTCGGTGGTTATATTTTTGATGACTGTCCCCGCCGCTTATGTTTTGATGATTGGTATTTTGGGGCAGTATCTGTTTGGATGGCCTTTATGGGGGGGAGTTTTGGCCGGAACTCTTTTTTCTATTGTTTATGTCTATACCGGAGGCTTTAAATCGGTGGTAAGAACGGATTTGTTTCAATTCGTTCTCATGTTTATCGGTTTTATTATGTTGTTGGTGATTCTTTATTTTAACTATGGTGGATTCTCTTTTTTAAGCAAAAATGTTCCCCACACTCTTTTCACGTGGAATGGTGGCAACTCCGGTTGGTATATTGCCCTTTGGTATGTTATCGCCTTGGCGACATTAATCGAACCTGCTTTCTATCAGCGTTGTTATGCCGCTAAAAATGTTAAGGTGGCTCGTAACGGAATATTTATTTCCATTATTTTTTGGATGATTTTCGATTTTTTGACTACCGCCTGTGGTCTCTATGCTCGGGCGATACTGCCTAATTTGCAAAACCCGGTCGCTTCTTATCCGGCGTTGGCCATACGTGTTCTACCGGCAGGATTGTTGGGTTTGTTTGCGCTGTCACTCTTGGCGACCGTTATGTCAACTATTGATTCTTATTCCTTTATCGCCGCTTCCACCTTCAGCCGTGATATTGTGATGAGGATTTTCAAAATTGATGAACATCAAACAGCTTTTTATACCCGTCTGGGTTTGGTGGTAACCACCGTTTTGGCGGTAATTCCCATCCTCTTTTTTAAATCGGTAGTTGATATCTGGCATGTCTTGGGGTCGGTGGGGACACCGGCTCTTTTGGTGCCGGTCTTTTTTTCCTTTGTAGGCAAAAAGAGGCTGCCTTCCCGCATAGCTTTTTTGTCAATTATCATAAGCGGGTCGCTTTCTTTGATATGGTATCTGTCCCAATTTTATACGGTGGATAGTAGTTACTGGTTTAAAATTGAGCCGATATTCCCCGGGTTAGCTATTTCTATCGTCTTATTTTTATTGTTTTCCAAAAATAAAGAAAAATTGTCCGTTGCCAAAAAATAATATTTAGGTTATATTATTCTTTGTTATGCGGGAACCTATTTATATTTCCAAAGAAGGACGTCTAAAATTAGAGGCACAACTGAAACAGTTGAAATATGAAGAGCGTCCTAAAATTATTGCCGAAATAAAACGCGCTATGGAAATGGGCGATCTTTCCGAAAATGCCGAGTATCACGCCGCCAAAGAAGCTCAAACTCATATCGAAAGAAAAATTGCCGAGCTTCAAGACAAATTATCCCGTGTCCGCGAAATCGACACCGAAAATATTCCCGATGATAAAGTTTATCTCTTTGCCAAAGTATTGGTTAAAGATTTGGATGACGAAGAAGAAATTTTATACACCGTAGCGCCGCCGGATGAGGTCGATGTGGACAATGATATTATCTCGGTCAAATCACCTATCGGTGCCGCTCTTTTGGGTAAAGAGGTTGGGGACACAGTGGAGGTTGAAATTCCGGCGGGAAAAATTAAATTTGAGATTTTAAAAATATCGCGGGAATAGCTTATTTATTTTAAACCTTAAAGAGAAATTATTCATCATATCCAAGGGATGCACCCTCTTCGAGGGATACACTCTCTTCGCTGAATAAATCTTCGATTAAATTATCGTCTTCTTCGTAATAATTATTTTCTTCTTCAGGATCATATCCCGCTGCCAGATTGGCACAGGTGAGCGAACAAAAATAATCGTTACCCTGTTTGACCGGGTCACTTAATATTTTTTCACAACATTGAGCGCAAAACATTTATTTTGAGTCTCCATTAAATAATATGGTAGTCTCTAAATTAATAAATTTCTAAAATTTTTTCCCATCTATATCGGTTTTATGATGAATATCTTAATTTTTAACTTAAGGACTGTCAACCCCTTTCGAAATATTTTCCATTATGAAACAATTGCTTCCATCGTTCAAAAATTGAACATTTTCAAAATAGAGCGGAGTACAAAGGTATATAGAATAAAAAATGTCTTGACATTTTTTGCTTTCTTATTATACTTTTAGTAAACGCAAAAGGTAATATTATGAATTTTATAGTTATTAATAATTGTTGTTGTTGTATTGAAGATAAGGGCCGAATTATGCCTTGATTTTTGACTACAAAACGGCAATTATTTTCGGTCCACCAGACAAAATCAGGTGGATTTTTTTTTGCATCCAATTCTAAGGATTCTAAGGAAAGATAATGAAAAAGACAGAATTTAAAAATAACGAGGTTTTTTTGGAAAAAACTGACAGCTTTTATTTGAATAATATTACCGAATCGGTCGGCAATATACCATTAATAAAGCTTAGAAAATTAACTGTCGAGCAAGCAATCAAAGCCACCATCTTGGTAAAACCGGAGTATATGAATCCCAGTGGTTCCGTTAAAGACCGTATGGTTGTTTATCTTCTCAAGCAGGCGATACGAAGAGGAGAGTTGGCTCCGGAAGCAACGATTATAGAAGCTACTTCGGGAAATACCGGAGCGGCGGTGGCGATGTTTGCCGCCACTTATGGGTACAAAGCTATTCTGACCATTCCCGATAAAATGTCCGAAGAAAAGGTTAATACTTTGAAGGCTTTTGGAGCGGAAGTTCATATTTGCCCGACCGCGGTACCGGCTGATGCTCCCGAGAGCTATTATGAAACGGCCAAAAGAATTCATCGAGAAACCCCAAACTCATATTTTATCGGGCAATATTTCAATCTCGACAATATCGAAGCTCACTATCGGATAACCGGTCCGGAGATTTGGCAACAGACAAAAGGCCATATCGATGTTCTGGTGGGGGGGATCGGTACCGGTGGAACGGTTTCGGGAATTGCCCGCTATCTTAAAGAAAAAAATCCGCACATCGAGATAGTTGCCGTCGATCCTATCGGCTCGGTCTATTATCAATATCATAAAGATAAAACTTTGATTGAACCCCATACTTATTTTGTCGAAGGAATTGGCGAGGATATGCTCTGCCCTACCATTGACTTTTCGGTAATTGACAAAATATATCAGGTCTCCGACAAAGAAAGCTTTTTAACCGCCAGGGATTTAACCCGTAAAGAGGGAATTTTTGGCGGCGGTTCATCGGGGGCGGCGGTAAGGATTGCTTTGAAACATGCTAAAAACCTTTCATCCGATAAAGTTGTGGTGGTCATTCTTCCCGACGGAGGGATGAAATATATTAGTAAGATATTTAATGATAACTGGATGCGAGAAAAAGGATTTCTTGAATAACAAAGGAAAGTTAAATGAAGAATAAACGGTTCGAAACAAAAGCTATTCATCTTGGTCAGGTGCCCGAAGACCATACCGGTGCGGTCACTACTCCCATTTTCCTCAGCAGTACTTATCGGGTAAATTTCCCCGGCGATGAAAGCGGTTATGTTTATTCACGCTGGTCTAATCCCACCCGAACAGCTTTGGA
Organism: FCB group bacterium; assembly: GCA_013151855.1. GTDB lineage: Bacteria > Zixibacteria > MSB-5A5 > GN15 > FEB-12 > JAADHM01. The sequence continues at coordinate 4,542 of JAADHM010000018.1, forward strand.
AGATACTTTGGCGGTTTTGGAAGACGGAAAATATGCCTACGCCTTTTCTTCCGGACTGGCGGCTTTGAATGCTGTTTTGAATTTGTTGCAAGCAGGTGACCATGTGGTTGCGGTTGACGATTTATACGGCGGAACGCATCGCCAATTTGAAAAATTAATGCGTAAATTCAATATAACCTTCAGCTATGTCGATGGAAGTGACCCCGCTAATTTTGAAAAGGCAGTAAATAAGAACACCAAACTATTTTGGATAGAAACGCCCACCAATCCTTTGTTAAAACTTGTTGATATTGAAGCCGTTGCTGCTATTGCCCGGAAATATGGTATTCTTACCGGCGTCGACAATACTTTTGCCACTCCTTATCTTCAAAAGCCGTTGGCTTTGGGCGCCGATATCGTGTTACACTCCGCTTCCAAATATCTGGGGGGGCATTGCGATGTTATCGCCGGTGCCATCGTTGTCAATGATGACCAATTAGCGGAACAGGTTCGTTTCAATCAATATGCGGTGGGAGGCATGTTAGGTCCCTTTGAATCCTGGTTAATTCTTCGCGGAATCAAAACCTTGCATTTGCGTATGGAGCGGCATTCTTTTAACGCTCAGAAAATAGTAGAATATTTGGAAACCGTGCCTTTAGTGGATAAAATTTATTATCCCGGGTATAACGGGCAGACAATTCCCAATAAAATGAAACTTCCCGGAGGGATAGTTTCTTTCCATATCAATACCGATTTGGAAACGGTAAAAAACTTCGTCATGTCAACGGAAGTTTTTATCTTGGCGGAATCATTGGGGGGCGTGGAATCGCTCATAAATCATCCGGCGTTGATGACCCATGCTTCTATTCCCAAAGAAATCAGGGAAGAGTACGGCATAAGCGACGGTTTGATAAGGTTATCGGTGGGAGTGGAGCACATTGATGATTTGTTAAGCGACCTGCGTACAGCTTTTAGTAAAATACAAACGAAAATTAAGCAAAAATAAGTAATTTTAGTAGTTTGATTACTTTGTCTGACAATGAAAATGGTAGAAAAGAAAAATATAGAAAATTATAGAGAGCGAATCAGTAATTTAATAATTTAAGATGATATGAGGTACAATATGAAAGTTAACAGTTTCAATCCCGTAGCAAAGGCCTATTCACAAACAGTTGCTCCTTATCGTTTCTCTCAATTTTTGACTTTGGTTCATGAGTTGAGATTAAAAGGGAGCGAGAAGGTCTTGGATATCGGAAACGGGCCGGGAGAATTATCGATGCAAATTGTTCAGCGTTTAAATGCCGGTGGCTTCCTTTATGGAATTGATTTATCGCCTAAAATGATACAACTTGCTCGGGAAACAGCTTCTAAATCAGGATACTCAAATACCCATTTTCGATTGGGAGATGCCTTGAATATGGAGTTCGAAGATAATACTTTTGATATCGTTGTTTCTTCCAATGCTTTCCCGTGGGTTCCCAATCGCAATAGATTTTTACAGGAGGTCTTGAGAGTGTTAAAACCGGGGGGACGTTTTGGTTTAGTGGCTCTTTCCAATAAATGTTACAAAGAATTTGCGGAAGCATTCAAAAAAATCACTAAAGAAAATCCAGGTCTTTTCCCTAATGGCAAACCATTTGAACTTATGGGAGCAAAACTACATTCGTTGCTGGAATTGAAAAAACTTGTTTCTAAAAATGGCTTTATGATTGATAAATATTTCCAACTCTCAACGGAAGAGCCCATAAAAGCGGATGAATATCTAAGACGTGTTAACGCTATCGTCAATGAGAATTATTTAGATTATCTGGGGAATAATGGTCATAGGCAAAAAATAAGGAATCAAGTATTACAAGCTTTGCAAAATAAAAACGGTAACCTTAAAATAACCGAGTCTTCAGTTTTTATATTGGCTCAAAAGTCAAAAGTTAACTAAATAATTTATTTTATTTTCTTTTGGATATTCTGATTCGGATAGCGTGTTTTTTGGTTTTTTAAAGGATTGTTCTGTATTTTTTAAGGTTTTATATTGATTTTAACTGCAAAAGATACGGAAAAAGATTTTGTTAATCTTCAACAAACATCATCATATTTTTCATCAAAATAGGTTCTACCGCGTAAAAGCCCTGTCCATATTGACAACGAGCTAAAAGACCAAAGGAGCGAGCCATAGCGGTTAAATATTCAATATAATTTTTTGATTTCTCGGGGTTGAGAAATTGGGATTGATGAGCCGATAAGGCTTGAATCCATTGTTCAAAATGGGGGGTAATATCAATGACAAAATTGGGAGTAATTCCCGGTGGTAGAAAGTAATGAAATATCCTGGTTACCAAATGTCTTTCCCCGGGGATGTCGATTTTTTTTAACGCTGCCAAATTGGCGGCATTGAGAGCAAGGACACCGGCGGCTACGTGGTCGGGATGTGATTGACGTTTTCCATGTCCAACATGAGGATAAGGCGCCAGGATTACCTTCGGTCGACACCTTCGAATAACTTTGGCCAATTCCAATCTTTTATCATAGGTATCTTCAAGCTTGGTATCACCCCAATCAAAAGTTTTAACAATATCAGCACCAAGAATTTTGGCCGCCTTTTTAACTTCTTCAGTCCTAATTTTGGCTGTTCCTCCGGTACCCATTTCGCCTTGTGTGAGGATAACGATACCGCATTTGTAACCCCGTTTGTTCAAGTCGATTAAAACTCCGCCACTACCGACCTCAACATCGTCAGGATGAGCTCCAATGGACAGTAAATCGTAATTTTTTTCTTTGAAAATCATATTTAAAAAAACCCGGGAAAAATAACTCCCGGGTTATCAATAAAATAAATTTAGGAACTAATTTCCGAAATTGTCAGAATGGAAGATTAACATAGCTCGCATTAGATCATAAATGTATTGGTCATTGTTGGCGGGGTTACCGGAATATCCTTTGTAAGTTAGAGTTTCAACCGGGAAATTATAGGGAGGATTGGTAAGAGTATTTATCCATGATAATGTTTGACTGTGATAGTTGGCGAAGTTAGTCTCCGGTGAAGTGGCAATCCACATGTTAACGCCATTTAAAGCCGAACTTGAATCGGCTAAAATATTTTCTAAGTTATTGGAAACCCACATATTCCAGATAGGAGGATAGGGTTGTCCCAAGCTATCAAAAGGAAGAAGGAAATCTAAGTTATGTTCGTCTTGGTTAATAATATTTTTAACCAAAGTGGTGGAATCCGTGATTGATTGACGTGAAGTTATGGTAATTGTTTGAATATGGGTAAATTGATTGTAAGAAGTATCCCATGTTACCGCCGTGTCATGAGGGGAAAACGCCAAAGCACCACCAATAAATAACTGGCTTAAAGGCTTGGAGGATGAACTATCAAATCTATCAACCCATGACGGGTGTAAAGTATCGGTAGTCCCGCCCAAAAGTCCCTGTTCATTTAAGGCATCACTAAATAGGCTGAGGAAGCCACTGTTGCCATCGGCACCGTCAAAATCCAAAGGGCCATCAACGGCAGAGATAGAACTGAACACTCCCTTATGTAAAAGAGCGGCACGAAAGGCACCATAGGCTCCCATACCAACGCCGCCAATACCTGTTTTGGAAACAGAGTCTATGGTAAAAGGTAAAATGGTGCGCAGGTATTTCATGAGAGTTCCACCGACTAAAGTATCATAGTTACCGGCAGCCGGACTATGACCGGCGTAGAAATAACCGCCAAAGATTTTGTCATTGCTGATACAAGCAATAGCCATCGGTTGAATGATACCCTTGGAAATAAGCTCATCGGCTAATTCCTTCAAGCCATGGTCAAAGTAAAAATTAGCATCTCCGTAGCGAGGGGGTAAAAGAACCAATAAAGGAACCGGTTTTTGTTTGCCACCCAAATAATCGGGAAAATCCGCTTGAGGAGTATAGGTAATAATTTGTAGTTGTTGAAATTTATTTTTTATCTGTAAAAGAAGTTCATTAAAGAATACATGAGCTCCTTCGATTTTTATTAAACTACCGGTTTTGAGGTTTGTTTCTCCATTACTATTGGTGCCACGATCGGAACAACCGTAAGACAGGATTAAAGTAAAAGTTAAAATTAAAATTATTATTTTGAGATATAATTTCATTGCCAACCTCCTTAAAACCGATAATTAAAAGATAACACGGTTTCATACCTACTGGCTTTGTAAGAACCTTTAAATGTATCATATAAGCCATCGTTGTTTAAATCGACCATATCGGGTGCGGTGAAGTTCGGATAGTGAGTATAATTTGTAGAGACACCGAAATCCCATTGCCGATAATGCCATATAACTCCACCACTGACGGTTACTTTATCACCGGTATCGACAAACTGAGGATTGATTTCGGCTGTTTTGCGAATAGGCGATTGGTCATCGGAAACTCCCGCTAAAAAGGTAAAAAGATTTTGGTATTCATATCTGGCACCTAACATTATTTTACCGGCATCATCCCAATTCAATGGATTTGCTAAATTTTGAGTAAAGAAATTTCTTGCTGTGGCAGCACTGTCAGCAGCACCGGTTAATCCGCGATGGTTGGTGTAATTAAAATAGAAACCATCGAATCGAGACCAGAAGGTATAAGATGCATCAACGGATACGGTCAATCTTTCCGTGATATTATAAGCAATCCCCAGAGCAATTGATGGGGGTAGTTTCAATTTTGTTTCAAAATCAGCGGAGTCGACTACTTTGCTCCCAGAAGCGAATAGATATCCGGCTGTTCCTTCCTGAAGATTGGGATCTTCCGTGTTTTCAATCAAAGTGGGAATTTTGGGCATATAAAACTCAAACTTAGCGGTGCCATTAATGGTTATATCAAAAGGTAATTGAGCGGTAATGGCCAATTGTAGTTTTTCATTTAATTTGTAAAGCATGCCGCCGTTTAAACCAAAGCCCCATCCCTTGCCGTCATTGTGACTCCATTCCGTTATTTTGTCCCAGGGACGTACACTTAAAGGAGGAGGATAAGGGTTATCACGGAAGTTTATATTGGTAAATAGCAAATCACCTCTTAAAACCTGAACACCCAAACCCAAAGAAAGCTTATCTTCGATGAACTCTCTGGCAACCGTTAACTGAAATGAAACCACATCAAGATTATTGGTAAATTGATCTTTTGGTACCCAAAGAGAGTCGTTATAAGCAAGAGGTAGAGAAAACAATTTCCATGAAATATTATTATCGAAAGGCTGATAAGCGGATAATCCCATAACTATTTCTTTTCCCCATAAGGGTAGTTTTACCACGAAACCGCCGGAAGGGTTGGAAAGAATTTCATTTTTATTATAATCCGTGCGGTCATTAAAAATACCTGTTTCGAAAGTATTACCGAAACGGTAGTCGGGGTTTATTTCATGGCGTAATTGAAAAAAAGCCATATTAGCACCTAACTGGTTGTCTTTTATAAAAGCATAACCAGCGGGATTGTAATAAGCGGCTGTCCAATCATCGGCAATAGCCCGAAAAGCTCCTGCCATACTCATTGCTTGAGTACCGATACCGGAATTTTCAAATCCGCTGGCAATCAGGTTTGGCATCAATAGAGCCATAACAATTAATAAAATAACTGAGAATTTAGCAATCCCCATTCTTATCTCCATAAGTTTATAAAACATTCTTTTAGTCAAGTTATTATTAAGCATATCAAGTTGAATAATTGATTTTTTGTCTTGTCGTTGCATCATTCTTAATAAATCAATATTTACATTAAATTTTTAGCTATAAAATTACCTTAAAATAAGCAGTCAAGTTACAATAACCATCATATAAAGTCAAGGATTTACCATTATTTTTTCTAAACTTATAATACATTTAACTTTTTGATATTGTTAGTCTTACTTAGCTCTTTAAAGACGCATCAAAGATTGAAAATGTTGATTATTGCTTAATATTATTTTGTTATCTTGAGATATAAACAGTATCATTCGTTCGGTTTTGTTTTGAATTGATGCTAATTGCTCAGTATTTTTTTGTTTACCGTAAAAATATTCTCATTTGATTGGAATCATTTTCTTGTTTTTATCCTCTCCATAGTCCGCCGTAGTTTTCTATCTTTTTATGTTTTAGAGAGTTAGGTGTAAATATTTTTGTGGGCACCGTGTTTGCTTTTCTTTAGGTGACTAAATTATAAACCAATGGATTATTGAATTATACCATAGGAAGGTAGAAACGATGAAAAAGCTGTTTTTTTTCATTTTATTGATAATAATCTTAGTCTCTTTAAGCTGGTTTAAGCTTGTTTGGGCACAAGATATCAATAGCTTAAGTTCAAAAGAAAAAGCGGAATTGCTTAAGAAATACAAAGGTAAATTACCCCCTCCACCATCAAAGAATTATTATCAATCAGCGGATTTTTTTAAAAGTTCTAATAACTCTCAACTTAAAAATGATTCCACGCCTAATGCTTCCGGCGAGAGAGTTTTGAAAGACCAACATAGTTTTCAATCTAAAACGGTTGATAGTTTGAAAAAACTTCCTGATTTTCAGGATTTGTTGCCTTTTGGAATGGAACTCTTTCGAGGTGGCAACCAAAATGATGTTCCTTCTGATATACCCTCGGCTTCGGATTATATTTTGGGTCCCGGTGATAATGTTATCATTTATTTATGGGGCAGAGCGGAAAAAGAATACAATTTAACTATAGATAGAGAGGGCAAGATTTTTATTCCTCAGGTAGGAGAGATGGTATGCTGGGGGCTAAATTTAGACCAATTGACAAAAAAGGCTAAAAAGCAATTTTCGAAGGTTTTCTCGGAGTTTGATTTAACCATATCACTGGGAAAGATTAGATCGATAAGAATTTATATAGCCGGTGAAGTGAGAAAACCCGGAGCTTATACGGTATCTTCATTAACTTCTCTTTTCAATGCTTTATATCTTGCCGGCGGGCCCAACGAACGAGGCACTATGCGAACTATTAAGCTGATGCGGCAAGGGAAGCCCAAAGCCATCGTTGATTTATATAATTTGTTGCTCAAAGGAGACAATACGTCCGATGTCAGGTTACAGACCGGTGATGTCATTTTTGTACCGGTTGCCGGTCCGCGCGTGGCTATTCGAGGTGAAGTTAAGAGGTCGGCTATTTATGAGTTAAAAGGCGGCGAAACAACTTTAGATTTGTTGAAGTTAGCCGGTAATGCCACTCCGGAAGCTTATCTGGAACGAGTTATGATGGAGAGAATTTCCAAAGATAATGAGTGGAAAGTTGTTGACCTCAATTTAGACCGGCAAAGTGATAAAGTCGATAATATAAAGTTAGTCGATGGTGACCGTTTAACGGTTTATTCCATTTTTGATGCCAAAAAAAATATTGTCGCTGTCTTCGGACATGTTAAGCATCCCGGCTATTATGAAAGAAATGATTCCACTTATGTTTCGGATTTAATTAAACTGGCTCAATTGCGATCCTATGATGTTTATTTCGGAAGAGCTGATTTGTTTCGACGCTATCCGGATCGAAGAATGGAAGATATACCCGTTGATTTAAAAAGTATTGTTGCCGGCGATAAAAAGGCCGATGTCTTATTAAGTGATCGAGATTCTTTGTATATTTATTCCATCAATGAAGTGGAGTGGAAAAAGTATGTTTATATCGAAGGCGAAGTAAAAAGACCGGGGCGCTATCCTCTTTATAAAGATATGACGGTGGCAGACCTGATATTTTTAGCCGGGTCTTTTACCAGAGGTGCTTATCGCCATCAAGGTGAAATAGCGCGTCTCGATTCCATGGCCAACGTATCTTTGATTTATCTTTCTCTGGATAAATCCTTTGATAAAAAAAGATTGCTTCAAGAAGATGATCATCTTTATGTTCGGCAGATACCGGAGTGGCAACTAAACCGCTCGGTTTCTTTGGAGGGTGAAGTTCGCTATCCGGGGAAATATACCCTTTCCAGCAGAAATGAAACTTTATATCATTTGTTACAACGTGCCGGTGGATTTACCGAAATAGCTTTTCCTAAAGGGATAGTATTGGAGCGGCAATCGATTGATGACAATTTGAATCGTATGCAAGTCGTGGAAACAATCAAACGTTCCAATCCTCTTAGAGAAGACTCGCTGGGAAATATTGTCAAAAATGATTTGGTGGAGTATAACCCTCAGGCAATGAACAGAATCGTGATTGATATCAATAGAATTTTAAGCACCAAAGGAAAAGAAGGGGATATTGTTTTAAAACCGAACGATAAAATTTTCGTTCCTTCCATACCCTCAGGTATTTCCGTTATTGGTGCTGTGGGGGTGAACGGTACGATTAAATATACGGATAACGAAAAGGTCAAATATTATATAAAACGGGCGGGTAATTTTGTCCGCCAATCTGATAAAAAAGAAATCCGTTTGATAAGAGCTACCGGAGAAGTTCTCTCGGGGCATGGTGTTTTAGGCAAAAAAGTAGAGCTGGGGGATGTTATTATTGTCCCCACTAAAATTGAAAAAGAACGCAATTGGTTAAAAAACTTCACAACCGCTCTTGGTGCCGCCACGAGCGTGTTGACATCCGTCTATATCGTAAGTAAGCTTTAAAAGAACATCCTTAAGTAGTTTTCATTCTCTTACCTTCCTAAAAAAAACCGGTTGGAATTCACTCCGCCGGTTTTTTTACGGGAACTTTTTTCTAAAAAACAAAGAAAAAGATACTCAATTATTATATATCATTATTGTATTTTGCTCGTTGCCGTAAAGGCTTAATCCTTATATAACTTCATAGTATTCAATGGCTTGTGTTGTTGCTGCGCAAAAATTAAACAGCATGGCACTATCTTTGCCATTAAGGAATTGAAGGAAAAAATGAAAAAATAGGATTCATTTTATATTTATGCAAGGATGCAATTTACAGGGAATTTTTAAGTGCTTCTCGTCACCTATTTTTTGGATGCTTAAAAACCATATCAAATCGTACTCAAGATTTTATTCTCCTTGGGAAAAGTTATCCTGTTTGTTCTTCTTTTCATGTTATAAAAAAAAGTGTTTTAAGTTTTGTTTTTTAAAGGGGGGAAGTAATTGCTCGCTGCATATTTTTGGGTGGGGGTTGAATTTATTACCAATAAACGGAAAGGAATTATAATGAGTAGTTTAAATACTATGACAGCCGCCAATATAGAAGATTTGGTGTTGATGGTTAGTCGCATAACAAAAGCGGATAGGAAAATGATTTTCCCTTTTGATAATGCCACCATAATTATGACCGAGCTGTTTAGAATGTTTGATGGTCTGTCAGGACATCTAATGAGTATCGGACATGCCACCCCTGATGTCGCCCTTGCCGCCGATCGCGCCGATATTAAATTAGAGGAAATAATTCCGTCATCCCCCTTTTCCGGTGATATTAAAACAGCAATCGCCCAGATAGAGAATCAAGAAGATATTATTTATCTTGCCAATCCGAATAAAATAACGGGAGCCAATTATTCTCTTTCCGATTTGGAAAAACTGGCTCAGTTGGTTCCGAAGGGTGCTTTAATTATTGATGAATATTATTATGAATATTACGGTATATCGGGAATATCTCTTTTAAACCTTTTTACCAACGTAATAATTTTGCGGTCTTTTACCGCTCCCTTTGGTGTTTATTCTACCGATACGGGATATGTGATAGCCAATAGCTCTTTAATAGAGAAAATAAAAAGCTCCGTTCCCAACAGTAAAATTTCAAATACTGTACGGAAGATGATTTATACCGCGATGGTGAACGAGGAAGCGATTTCTTTGCGTTTAAAAGAAATTCATGATGAGTCATATAGGATATCTACGGCATTACATAAAATGGAGGTGCTTTGCCGTATGACCGTTGCTGACTTTTTACTCTTGAAAGTTGCCAGCTCCAAGGATGCCGGTAATTTTTTGAATGGTTATAAAGTTGCGGTGGATAATCTCGATGGTTATCCTTCCATGAGAAATTATCTGCGCTATCGTATTGAGTCTTATTATTCCAATGAAAAGCTGCTAAAAGCATTTGAGAAAATGCCAGCGCACTATTATCAAACTAAGAAGATTGACCGGCGTCGGGTCACTTTCCGTCATCCGCCGGAACAACAAATTCAACAGCACAATCAAGATGAGATGGAAAAAATGCTCCGCTTTGAAGTCAAAGAACGGAAGAATAAACAGGTAATAACAAAATAAGCTGATATGGATTATGAGAGAAATAATAGGCCTGCAGATGATTCTAAAGAACAAATTGGAAGTGACGATAGAGATAGGTAAAGGGGAATCAAAGGAATGTTATGGGCAAATCAGGAAGAGTTTTTAGACAAGAAAAATAAGAGATAAAGGTGCTTGGAAAAAAGATTCTAAATAATATCAGACTATGAATATTCGTCTTAGAAAAATATTGCTGTTGCTTGCGGGACAAACAGGAACTCATCTGGTTTCATTGATTATTTTACTTTCCGTGCTCAATATTAGTGGTTATGTCGGAAATAATATTCTGGAAATAATTTTATGGGTGACTTTGATACGAAGTATCTTTTTTCTCACCAGAGGTCCCAAGCCGGTGCTGGCTTCATACTTGGTGCGCAAAAGAGTTCTACGGGTAATTGAAGACGAGTTTAAAATAGCCATTGCTATAACGGCGGTTTGTTTTGTCTTGAAATGGCAGGTGACTTTATCTTTGCTTTCATTATATCTGATTATTAATGGTTTGGCTCAAATCGGATTGATGTATTTATCGAAAATAACGCTCAAATCATTATCTCAAGTTAGAGGAGAAAAGTTAAAAGAAGGTAATAATAAACAAGTAATCATCGTAGGGACGGGTACCAAAGCTAAAAAAGCCGCCGATGTTATTTTAAATTCCCCGGAATATGAGACCACTTTAGCGGGTTTTTTGGATTATCATAAAAAGGGATTATGGAGATATCGTGATATCCCTCTTATCGGTCATCCCGATGAAATTTCACGTATCATTAGTAATTGCCAAATTGATGCTGTAATTGTTGCCGTGGAAGTTGAGGATATTGCTCTGACCAAGTCGCTTTTTTTTACCGCCGAGAAAATGGGTGTCCCCATTTATTTTATGCCCGTCATTTTCGACCCCAAAATTTCTCGTATCAGGCCAGCCTATATCAACGGAACACCGGTTTTGTTGTATCGAGCGGTTCCTGAAAATCAATTGTTACTTGTTGCTAAAAATATTGTGGATAAAATCGGTGCTTTGTGCGGAATGCTCTTAGCGTCACCGCTTTTAATTCTGGCTGCCATTGCCATTAAAATAGATAGCAAAGGACCGGTGTTTTTTAAGCAAACGCGATCGGGATTAAATGGTAAGACATTCAAATTATATAAGTTACGTACCATGCATCGCGATGCCGAAGAGAAAAAAAGAGAACTACTTCGGTTTAATGAAATGTCGGGCCCCGTGTTTAAAATAAAAAATGATCCCCGTATAACCGGAGTTGGCGGATTCTTGCGCAAAACTTCTTTGGATGAAGTTCCTCAATTTATCAATGTCTTAAAAGGTGATATGTCGTTGGTCGGTCCCCGCCCGCCATTACCCGATGAAGTTGCTCAGTACGAACCGTGGCAACGAAGGAGGCTTTCCGTTAAACCGGGAATAACTTGTATCTGGCAGGTTAACGGGCGTAACAATGTTGATTTTGATGAATGGCTGCATCTCGATATGGAATATATCGATAACTGGTCATTGTGGCAGGATACTAAAATCTTAGCGAAAACAATCCCCACGGTTATCAAAGGTTCCGGAGCCTCTTGATAAATGCAAATATTATTCTTTTATTAAGAATAATAACCAAGCATAGGAAGCTGGAGTGATGTCATCTTTTTCTAAAAAAGTTTTTCTTGTCATGTTCCTTTTATTCCTACCGGTTTTATCGTATTCCCTTGCGGTGTTACCGACGGGAAAAACCGAATATGAATTCCGTTATGCTTGGTGGGAAAGAAAAGATGCCTTGACTTTGGATAATTTTGATTATCAATTAGGTCCTTATAGCGATGGCAGAAGTAATCTTTCTTTTGCTCCTTTTAATTTTTTACAAAATATTTCTCCGATGAAGTTAAGTTTGTTTGCTTTTGCCGACGAAGATTTTGGAGTTTCCAAATACAATCACTCACAAGGTTTCGAGTCGTTTCGAGGAGGATTTGCCGCCAATCCCGTAAAAAATCTTTTTCTATATGGCGCTTTTTTGTTGGATGAACATAAAGCGAAAGATAAAGATTATACCGGTAAAAAATGGCGGGGACTGGCCGGGGGCGTTGAAGAAGCTTTTATCTTTTATCAATCAAAGTTTTTCGATATTAAGGGGGGAAGGTTTGCTTCTTTCTGGGGAGAGCGTAGCTCGTTAGTTCTATCGGCACGGAATAATCTGGATGGTTTCGAATATGCTTTTCATTGGGGAAAACTGGTTCTTTCCTATCGGCTGGCGAAGCTCAAGGGGTTAA
>JAADHM010000158.1 GCA_013151855.1 FCB group bacterium
TCATTACGATACACATTATAAATAGTATCGCTGGTTTTTTGTACCCAAGAATCAATACCATTAGATGAAGTATCCACCAATTTATTATATGGTGAATTGACAAATGATGAATCATCGACTAAGAACAACTTATCTTCATGATAAAAAGGAGTTCCCTTAGTAGTAGCATCAAAAATAATGGTATCACAGCTATCGATAAAGATAGTAGTATCAACCCCATTTATATTGGTATCAAGAACACTAAGAGTGTCACATCTAATCAGAGTATCACCGATAAAAAATATCCGAGCATCTTCGGTAACAAAGACATCTTTTATAAAAAGGCTATCAATGTCTTGAATCTCCTGTTGAGTATAGGGACCATAAAGACGCCATTGAAAATCGAATGGTGGTGGAATTAAACCAAGCTCTTCATAATCTTTTCTGTCCGAACCCTTCCAATTTATCTGAACACCCGTTATAATACCTCCGGAAAATACCGAATTCACAAAAGGTTTGGTAGTATCGATATAGGAGATTCTTGTATCCGGAGGATTATCATTACGATTCAAGATGCGATAGGCAACATCGGAAGCATTTCCATCATTATCGAAAGCTTGCAAGAATATATATTGAGGGACATAAGAGTTAACGGGATCATCTAAATTAGCTTTCAAAGGAATGATATTGGTTGTTTGGGGGTCAGATGCCGATGGATCGACATCAATATAAGTCCACGCAGAATCACCAACGGTTTGTATAAAAGAAAGAGGGTCAGACCCAACTTGTGATGCGGTTGTAACATAATAACGATAATAATCAATGAGACCATCAATATCAGAACCAATCCAGTAAACTTGCGGATTACGAGAAAAATCGGAATTATTAGGAGGAATATTAACAAAGGAAACAATAGGTTTCTTATTGGGATTCATTTGACCTTTTAAAGTATCCGTACAACCTGATATAACAACTATTGAAAAGATAAAAAGAATAACAACAATTCCAATAACTCCCATCAGAGTTGCTAATCTATTTGTTTTTATGTCCATAGCTCTTATTTTTATGTTCATATTTCTCTACCCGACTTTCTTTTAAAATGAGATTGACATGGAAAAACGGTGAACTTGCGTTAAAACACCAAAATCTTGGTAAGCATAATCAAAGCGCAACTCACTTTCCTGACCGAAAGGAACGCTCAATCCCGCTCCAGCGGTTAGACCGCCAATATCATAGTTGATACGTTCTCCCAGTCTTAGCGAGAAACGGTCTTTATAAACATATTCCAAACCGGTATTATATTTTTCCAGATTATCAGAAGGGTGAGTACCTTCAGCGGAAAGAGTGAGAACGTGGTTATCACTTTGGATTACATTAATAGAACTTCCAAATTTAAAATTAATCGGTAAAGGATAAGAATTGGTGATAAATTTCATATCAGGACCAAAATTGGAAATCAGCATACCAATTTTAAATCCTCTAAAGCCAGTATCATAATTGGTACCGACATCAGCAGCCCATCCGGAAGCTGAATAATCATGAGTAAACTCGCCAATATATTTAATGGTAAAGCCGAAAGAAAAACGATCTGTCAGATAACGACCATAACTTACCGATAAAGCGGCATCACGCCAATAAAAAATACGACCGGTACCCTCATATTCTCCCATTTCATATGTTCTCTCAATCATATCACCGGAATTGAGACCATAAAACCCAATACCTAAAACACCACCGATAGATTCAAGAGGGAACCCAATCCCACCAAAAGCATAATTGATACCCGCCGGCATATTAATATATGTTAAAGCCACTTCACGACCATACATATAAACCAAACCTGCGGGATTATAATAAATAGCGGTAACATCGTTTGCCACAGCAGTGAAAGCCTCAGCCATCCCCATCGCACGAGCAGATACACCCAACTCTAAAAACTGAGTACCCGTGGTACCTACTTTTGCTTGTGCTTGAATTTTAGCAGGACTTACAATAATGATTAAACAAATCAAAACAGCTAAGGCTCCAAAAATAATATTCCACAACGATGATCTTTTCAACCTCAACCAATTTTTTATCAAAAACATACTGTCCTCATTTATACTCAACAAATTATTTTCACCTTAAATTATAAATTCACTTCAATTCCCAGCTTTATCTGACGTCCATAGTTCCAGTTAGAAGGATCCTTATCGTAAGCAGTACCACCCTTCACAATACCGCTTTGGTTATTCTGTGTGTCCGGACGACCGGTATTAGAATAAACGGTATTAATATTTTTGTTATTAAAAACATTATCAACCCAGAAAATCAATTTGTTGTCCAGACCAAATAATTTAAAGTCTTTATTGAAACGAACATCAAAATTAACCGTAGCTGGCATTCTCAAAGAATTACGCTGAATATCTTCACCAACGTTAGTATTAATATTGGGGTAGTCTCTACTGGGAGTAAAAGGCAGACCACTCTCCATAGTTGATTCAATATCTAAAGACCAACCATTAAAAATAGGAAGACCGAAAAGTCGAGGTTTTACCGTATTAGGGACATAAATCTGGACACTGGTTTTTAAAGTGTGACGAATATCATTATCTAAAGGAGCTTCATTAAGAGGAGTTCGTGATAATTCAAAATCACTGAGATAATTCTCATTGGTTTGGGACGCTTTACCATAGGCATAAGCGAAGGTATAGCTTAACTGGCCATTAACATAACCACCGCCACGTTTTTCAAGGGTCAATTCAAATCCGCGACTACGTCCATAATCGGTATTACGATATTGTTGACGAGTTAAACCGCCTACGCGCACTGAAGCACTGTTAATTTTATCAAACTCATCCTTAAAGTAACCTGAAATATCAACCGAATAATTCTCACTCATAGCATATTTTACACCGAAAGAATATTGGATAGTCTTTTGATAATCCAAATTATAGTTACCAATAATGGCATTCAAATTAACAGAAGTAGTATTTCTTCGATACATATATAATAAACTTGGTCTTTGGTAAAAGTGACCGTAATTAAAATGAACTTTGGCTTTATCTGAAATCGGGTAAGAGAATCCAATACGTGGTGAAAATTTTTCTCTGTCACCCAAAATTATTCCCGAGCCCAAATCATCATTACGAGCAACATCAAC
>JAADHM010000193.1 GCA_013151855.1 FCB group bacterium
TTTTTATTTCCTTCCGTTTAATAGTGATTCCAGCAAACCGTTGGGAAGTTCTATTTTACATACCGTTCCTTTTGTTGCTTATATCGAGCAACAACTGGTTGATGATATGAGACGCACCAGCCATAATACGGGATATAATCGGATGCATGTTAAAGTGACCCCACCGGAACGTATCGCGGGGGAAGCCGAAAACGCTTATATCGAACGGATAAATAGTTATTTTGATGCCACCGTTTCTATGATCAAATCGTGCGCCCTCGATGAAAACCCGGTTACTTGGGATAATATCGATATAAAGCATATCGGACCGGAGAATGTCAGAACCGTAACCAATAGCTGGTTTATGCATCATCGGGCCATGGTGGAAGAAATTTGCGCCGGTACCAACCTGGCGCCTTTTCTCCTCGGTTATTCCTATGGAGCCACAAGTACTTGGGCTTCGTTCAAGTTTGATATGGTGATGCGACAGGTGAAATCGGTGCAAGCCGAAGTGGCTTCTTTTTTGGAGTGGATGGGGAATATCGAATTGGCGCTGGGTGGTTTTAAAGAGAAATGTGTTTTTGAATTCGATAATACTTTTGCCTACCGGGCGGGGGAGAAGGTATCGGTGCAATCTCAGCAGGTGGAAAACATTTTAAAATTATACCAGAGCGGGTTGCTTGATGAAAAAACCGCCCGCAGGAAAGTCGAGGCTTTGATATAATTAAAGATACTAAGGCTATCGATTGGCAGCGCGGTTTATGGGATCCGGTCTATTTTGCCAAGGCGGTGTTGAAGGTGAATTTACACCCCGGGCAAAAAGAATGGCTAAATAATTCATGGAAAAAAGAAAATGTGTTGGTGACGGGCAACCGCTGGGGAAAATCTTTTGTCAGTGCTGTTAAGATATTACATCGAGCGATATATCGTATTCGCAAGTTACAATATGACCGCAGCTCAAAATATCGCATTGTTACCACTTCCATTACTCAGGATCAAGCCAATATCATTTTCAATCAAGCAGTGCGTTTAGCCCGAGAATCCGCAATTATCGAACCTTTGCTCCTCTCAATTACGAAAACTCCCTATCCGCGAATGATGTTTTCCAACGGAGCGGTTATCGAGGCGCGTTCCACTCAGAATCGGGGCGAATATTTATTGGGGCACGATTACGATTTGTTTCTTTTTGATGAAGTGGCTTTTGAGAGCGATCCCGAGTATGTCGTCGAAGAAGTTATCCAGATGCGCTTGGCGGACCGTGAAGGAAAACTGGATTTGATTTCTACGCCTAACGGCAAAAATTGGTTTTATTTGAGGGCCAAGGAAATCATAGACAGAAAAAGAAAAGGCTATTTTCAAAGTGGGGACAGCAGAGAGAATATTTTTATTTCTAAAGAAGCGTTACAGGAAAGGGTGTTGAATTTTTCCGAACGAAGGGTGCATCAAAATATTATGGGGCAGTTCGTTGATAGCGGCGGTGAGATTCTGAAAGGTGAGTATATCGACCGTGCTTTAGAAAAGTTTACCGCTCTGGCAAGGGAGGAAATAAATCCCAATAAAAGAAGCTATATTAGCGGTTGGGATTTAGCTCGTAAAAAAACAGCAACCGTCGGTATTACCATAGAAATAGTCGATAATATGGCAAGAGTCGTAAATCTTGAGAGATTCAGACAGTTTGATTGGAAAGTAATTATCGCCAAAATAAAACAACGTCAGATTGATTTCCCCGGGCAGTTAATTGTCGATGCTACCGGTCTCGGAGATGTTATTGTGGAACAGCTTGCCGATTATAATCCCACGCCGGTTATTTTTACGGAAATGGTCAAAGCCGAACTTTTGACCAATCTGGAGCTTTTTCATGCTCAAGATAAGATTGCTTATGAACGTTGGGAGCTTCCCGACGGAGTGGGAAAAATTTGGTCTTTGGAAGATGAACTCCGACGGGCTAAGTGGGATAAAAACAATGATTGCGATGCGGTGATGGCTTTGTCTTTAGCGCTTTGGCCCTTGAGAAAAAGAAGAGCCGTTATAGTAACTCCCCGAATAGGCAGGGTCTGAAAAGAATGTTTCTTAAAAGGTGGTAAAAAAAACGCCTTCTAAGGGGGAGGTAAACTTAAAAGGCGTTTAAAGGGTAGGGGTAGAAATTTTTATGATAATATTATTTCCGTCTGAATAAATAAAGTACCCCCAGACCACCGGAGAGTAATAACAAAGTTGATGGTTCCGGAACCGCATTGGGAATACAATTTGTCGGTGGGGGATCACTTGTAGGAGAAACATCGACAAAACCTTTATAAGTGGATGAAACTATTAAAAGAGGAGCTGGGGTGGTGATAGGCGGTAGTTCCGTTTGGTTGAAGTCGTAATTGCTCGATGGCTCCTGAAAAGATTGCAGTACCTGAGAATTGGTAGGAGAAATAGTGATACCGTTAACATCTGAAAAAGTAATGGTCATCCCCAGAATGAAAATAATAAGGGCTAAGATCCATTTAATAAACCCTGTTTCTTTGCGTTTGTAAATTGTCATTTTATTTCTCCTGTCTTTTCTTTTCTTTGTTGATAAGCAAAGGGTGTGCCCTTTAAACCAAATAATGATATAGCTTTCGTAAGCTAATGAATGCCAATAAGATAAAAAAATAAATAGAAATAGTATTTGTAGAGCAATAGATACATAATTTAGCAATTTCTTGCGCAAAAAAAGTGTCTTTATGCTACTGATTGCAAAAATATCCGCTTTTATAAAACTATTATAACGATTGTCATGGAGGTGAAATGGAGACCAGTTTTGGCAGAATAACAGCCCATTTATTAGAGCCTACACAAGAGCGTCAACAACAATTGGTGCCTCTTATCAATAAAAATATCAATCCTCCCGATCCGGTTAGAGAATCCGATGTCTATATCCGGGCAATGTATATTGTCTCCAATGAAGTGAACAGCTTTGGCGGAAGATTCCCCGAGGATGAATTGTATAAGCTGGTGGAACTTCTGATAGATTCGCCGGTGATGGTGGGACATCGTAAAGATAAACTCCCCATAGGCAGAACCTTTTATGCTGAAATTGTTAAACGCCAAAATACCATTTGGGTTAAAAGTTATTTTTATTGGTTGCGTTCAGCTCAAGGAGGGCAGCATCTGAAA
>JAADHM010000154.1 GCA_013151855.1 FCB group bacterium
CTCTCTCTTGAAAATATGGATACAACTTCTCAAAAGGAACTTGAGTAAAATGGGTGTACATCGTCTTCAAGGGATAACCGATAAAAGCTTTTATCTCGTCACTGGGACGTTCTTTTTCGTCCACCTGTCGAAGAGAATAATTTACCGCTTCCACCACTCCTTCCGAAGAGTCAATAAGAGTGCCATCCAAATCAAAAATTAAATACTTTATCAATTTCAAAAAACCTTTTTCACCTGTCCGTTTAGGTTTGCCAAAGACACTTGATAAACATTATTTATAACTCCCAACTTTAATGT
The DNA here is from genome assembly GCA_013151855.1 of FCB group bacterium. GTDB lineage: Bacteria > Zixibacteria > MSB-5A5 > GN15 > FEB-12 > JAADHM01. The sequence goes on from JAADHM010000154.1 coordinate 298, forward strand.
AGCTACGATAATAGAGTATTCTCCCACTTCCGTCAACGGACAATTTCCCCGAAGATTATAATTAGATGACACTAAGTTATAATCCGGCAATCCGTTTACCATCAACAAACCATCGATTAATTCTATTTTTTCACCGGGCAAACCGATAACAATACCAATCTGACGACGCTGGGAAGAATCATTAAAACTCACGATATCATAACGCTTCGGGAGAGAATATAAAACAGGTTTCTTAACGAAAAATATGTTGAGCAGATAAGACAATCTACTTGTTTGAAGAATATCACCTTTGTTATAGATGGGGGGCATGCTATTATCGGGCATAATAAAAAGGTGAGGAAAATTTTTAATGGCAAAGTTCAAAGGAGCTATGGGCACCAATATTTGAAAAAACAGTCCTACGAGAAAAAAAGTGATAACACTCTTTTTGGTAAATGATAAAAACTTTCGTTTTAATTTTATTATGCGAGCTAAATCAAAAAAAGTAAACAAGTAGAACAAAAACGGAAGTGCAAAAAGGACTACTCTCCCCCAAAAAGGCATAGAAATAAATATCGATACAAAAAATAGTATGGAAGCTAAAAGCATTATCAAAAAGATAAAAATACCAAAAATATATTCCTTCCAATAAACGTGTCCCAATCCGGGGATGAAAAGATTTAGCAATATAGCCCCAAAAACAGATTTTCGGAATTTTGATACCATTTTATTCGGCTACGAAACTTTCATTTTAATATGATTTTTATTCATAAGAAAAATATCAAAATATGTTGAAATACAATTCATATTTAATTAACGTCAACGTTAAACCAAAAGTTACATCGGGTACCTATAATACTATATAACTATAATATACACAACAAGTTATTATTAAAGATTAAAGCGGGCAATATATTTGCATCGACTATATTATAGTAAGCGTATAACTTTCAAAAAGATACGCAATGATACTTATTTCGATGGACTTGACAAAGATAAATTGAAAGTTACATTGTAAATAACAACTTTTTTATTATAACGGAGGATTTTATGGCTCGCTATACCATGCAACTTTTTGGCATAACAATTTTCGCTTTAGCTTTGATTTGGTTCACCGGTTCGGGTGAAGCAATTCAATCCTCCCAAAATAATGAACCGGTCCTTTGGGCTGATACCGTTCATATAAACATTGAAAAAACTCCCGGTGAACAAAAACCGGTGAAAAGCGATCGAGACACCTTCTTAAAAGACATTAAAAAACTTACCCAAACAGCTTTTGATATTAAAAATCAATACATGGAAGATGTTAATACCAGAGAAATAATTAACGCTGGTATTCGAGGGATGCTTAGCAATCTTGACCGTTATTCCGTATTGATGGAAAAATCCTCCTACGACGCTCTTATGGAAACAACCCATGGCAAATATGAGGGTTTGGGTATGCAGATTGATGCTCGAGGTAATCATATTGTCATTATTGCACCAATCGAAGGGACTCCGGCCTACCGTAAAGGACTGCGCGCCGGTGACGTAATATGGGAAATCAACGGTGAGTCAACCGAAGGTATGTCTTCTGCTGATGCCTCCAAATTGATGCGAGGCAAAGCCGGCACCTCAGTCACCTTGGGGATAAAACGTGAAGGTATCGATGATATGCTTGAATTCACGGTGGAAAGAGCGGTAATTGAACTTAAATCTGTCAATTATTACGGGCTTGTTCCCGGCACTCATGTCGGTTATGTCCGCCTTTCCCGTTTTGCCGAAGAGACCAGTCATGAACTTCGTACTGCCATAGATTCTCTTAATAAATTAAATATTACCGGTTTAATTTTCGACTTGCGCTCCAACGGCGGCGGCCTTTTAGATCAAGCCAAAGAAACCGCGGAATTATTTTTGGACAAAGGCGATGAAATTGTCTATACCAAAGGAAAATATGAGAACAGTGAACGCCATTATAAATCCGAACGTCAGCCTATTTATCCCTCACCGAAGCCCCTTATCATTTTAGTCGATGGTGGTACCGCCTCAGCCTCGGAAATTGTTTCCGGAGCTATTCAAGACTGGGACCGAGGTTTAATCGTTGGCAGTAATACTTATGGAAAAGGATTAGTACAACAGATATTCCCCATTTCCAATGACGGCACTTTGGCTTTAAAACTTACCACAGCGAAATATTATGTGCCTTCCGGTAGATGTATCCAAAAACCGGACAAAGAAGCTAAACCGGGCGCAAACCCTCATTCTTCTGTAGTCAAGAAAGAAGAAAGCGATTCTTTAACTGTTTCCAAAAAAATATTCTATACCAACGGTGGTCGGATAGTATATGGTGGCGGTGGTATTATTCCCGATGTGGAAATTAAACCGGAAACATGGAAACCCATTGAAATCAATCTTGAAAGAAAACAATTGTTTTTCGACTTCGCTATCAAATATGTCGCCGACCATCCCGATGTAAAACCTGACTTGAAAATTACTGATAATATTGTTAGTAAATTTAAAAACTTTATCAAAGAGAAAAAATTCGATTACAAAACTTCTTTACAAATAGCTTTGGAAAAATTACAGAAACAAGTTGATAAAGACGGCGATTCGACCACCTTTAAGGGTGTTATCGATAGCATGAAAGTCCTTGTACAAAAAGAAAAAGAAAATGATTTTAATGACTCCCAAGATTATATCAGAAGAACAATAAAACGTGAAATCGTATCTGCCATAGCAGGAGAAAGAGGAGTTTATCAGCAAATTATTCTGAAAACCGACAAAGCGGTTCAAAAAGCGATGGATATTCTTAATGCTCCCCACAAATATACCGAATTACTCTCAAAAGGT
>JAADHM010000067.1 GCA_013151855.1 FCB group bacterium
ATTCCCGATACCGCTCATGGCACCAATCCCGCTTCGGTTCACGCCGTTGGTTTTTCTCCTCTTTTGGTCAAATCCAATGAAAAGGGCGTAATTGCTCCGGAGGATGTTGAAAAGGTGATGGATGACGAGGTGGCGGGGATGATGACCACAAATCCCAACACTTTAGGTTTATTTGAAACTCATGTTAAAGAAATTGCCGATATCGTTCATCGAGGCGGCGGATTGATGTATATGGATGGTGCTAATTTGAATGCGAATTTGGGTATTTTCCGTCCGGGTGATGTCGGGTTTGATATTATGCATTTTAATTTGCATAAAACTTTTTCCACGCCCCACGGCGGAGGTGGCCCCGGTGCCGGTGCTACCGGTGTCACTGCCGAGCTTGAAAAATATTTACCTACGCCGGTTTTGGAAAAAAATGAGAAAGGGGAGCTATTTTTTAACTTCGACCGTCCCCACTCTATCGGAAGACTGCATTCTTTTTACGGTAATTTTGCCAATATGGTTCGTGCCTATGCTTATATTCTCAATCTGGGAGGAAAAGGTTTGAAACGAGTGAGTGAAAATGCCGTTTTGAATGCTAATTATTTGAAAGTGTTGCTTAAAGAAAATTATGAGCTTCCTTACGATGTTCATTGTATGCACGAGTTTGTTATTTCGGGTAACCGACAAAAGAAGATAGGGGTTAGAACGCTTGATATTTCCAAAAGACTCCTTGATTTTGGCATTCATCCTCCCACCAATTATTTCCCCTTGATTGTTCACGAAGCGATGATGATTGAACCGACAGAAACGGAAAATAAAGAAACTCTTGATTATTTCGTTTTCGTTATGAAACAAATAGCCTCCGAAGCGGTTGAAAATCCCGATATGGTTACTTCGGCACCTCACTCTACGCCGGTGCGCAGGCTGGATGAAGTTACCGCTGCTCGTAATCTTGATGTTTGCTATAAAGATTAGGTTAAATATACTTGTTATTTTCCACCGATGTTTTTAATTACAAAGCATCGGTTTTTTTATTTTGGTTTATTTATGATAAGACTTCAAAATATTTCCGTTCGTTATAACGAACATACCCCTTTGGCATTAAATAATATAAGCGTAGCATTTCAAGAGGGGGAAGCTGTCAGCATTATGGGTGCTAACGGTTCGGGTAAGTCAACTTTTGCCAAATTGGTAGCGGGATTGATAAAACCGTATCAAGGACGATTGGATATCGATAATCACTCCGATAAACCACTGCCGGTGGGTATTATTTTTCAAAATCCTGACAATCAAATGGTAGCCGTTACGGTGGAAAAGGAACTTGCTTTTGCCTTGGAAAATCTTGGTTATCCTCAACAAAAAATGTCTACTTTGATAGACAAGACATTAGAGAATTTTTCCATATCTCATTTGCGCTACCGCTTAACAACGGAATTGTCAGGAGGTGAAAAGCAGAAAATTGCCTTAGCATCGGTAATGATTTTTCAGCCGGATATTTTGATTCTCGACGAACCGGATTCTTTTCTCGATGAAAAGGGGAAAGCTGTTTTACAAAAGGAATTGACCAAGATAAAAGAACAAAAGCCAAATCTAATTTTGATTCATATCACGCAATATCCCTCAATAGCTCGGCAGTATGAACGGATGCTTGTTTTTGATAACGGCGGGATCAAAGCCGATGGTAATCCTGATGATATATTTAATGACAAAAAGTTTTGTTTAGACGCGAAGCTGTTATTCTCTTTTGAATCCGAAAAACAAATGGTTATTCCTTCTTACCCGAAAGACCGGAAGGTTAAAGAAAAAACTTTATTAAAATCCATTGTTTTTAAAGAGGTTGGTTTTGAATATTTCCCCAACGAGAGGGTTATTAAAAATCTATGCTGTACTTTGGATAAAGAAGAAATAATTGGTGTGGTTGGTCTTTCCGGAACGGGAAAAAGCACTTTTGGCCATTTGATATGTCATCTTTTAAAACCAACTCATGGGAAGATAAAATATCTCAATCAGAAAGGTGAACAACTGGCTTTTTCCGATATGTCCGGCAAGGTATCAGGTGCTTTTCAACAGCCGGAAAGACAATTCTTTCTGCCAACTTGTAAAGAAGAAATAAGTTTCGGACCTAAAAATATGGGATATGGCTTTGACAAGGAAATGACGGTTTCTTTTTTGAATATGGTCGGTCTTCCGGCTGACAAATTTATTACTCGTGACCCTTTTACTTTATCCGGCGGGGAGAAAAGGCGATTGGCTTTTGCGGCCATATTATCGATGTTCCCTGATTTCGTTGTTTTTGATGAGCCCACCTGCGGACTTGACCCCGAAGGAGTGGGACGGTTTATCCTTTTGGCGAAGGCGTTACAAAAGGCAAAGACGGGTGTGGTTATCATCAGCCATGACGGGAATGTCATTAAAAAACTGGCTGATAGAATTATTCTCTTTAGAAAAAATGAAGAGTGTTCTATCTTTCGGGCGGAGGACTTTTTTCGAAAAAATAATATCGAAGATTTTGTTTCCCCCGTAAGTCCGTATCTAAAAAGAGATTAAATAATTTTACACAATTTAAATGCATTTGGCTTGACACGCCATTTATTTCTGTTATAATGTCTTCCGGAATTTTGAAAGATTTTAAAGAATTTAAAATCTAATATTAACCTTTTAAGGCAGTTCCGTGAGACTGCTAAAGGTATAAAAATGATAGATAATTTCAAATATATTTTATCCCTCGTAACAACTAATTTAATCTATTATTCTTTTTTTCAGGAGGTATTTTTTGCCCAAAAAAACAGATATAGTTCTCGATGAGAAAAAAATCAATCGTGCTTTAACGAGAATTGCTCATGAAATCTTGGAACATAATCCGGATTTCAACTCTTTGGTAATCATTGGCATTATAACCAGAGGCGCTTTTTTAGCCCAAAGAATTGCCGCTATTATTGAGCAACTGGAAGGGGTCAAAGTACCGGTGGGATTGATGGATATCGGGTTATACCGTGATGATGTTCATTCCAAACTTGACCAGCCGGTTGTCGAGCGTACGGAAATACTCTTCGATATCGTAGACCGTAATGTTATTTTAGTCGATGATGTGTTATTTACCGGTCGCACGGTGCGGGCGGCTCTTGATCAGATAGTCGATTTCGGACGACCCCGTACCATTCAGTTGGCGGTACTCATTGACCGCGGATTTCGGGAGTTGCCCATAAGAGCTGATTATGTGGGAGTCAATATCCCTACTTCAAAGGATGAACAGGTGATATTGAACGTGAAAGAAAAAGAAGGGATTGATCAGGTGTATATCCAAAGAAAAAATAATAAACCTGATGCCCAAAAGAAATCGTCGTTAAAAACCTCTTTAAAAAAAACTAAAAGGGGGTAAAAATGGGTAATTTACAATCGCGCCATTTATTAGGTTTGGAGGGGGTATCCCAAGAAGATATCATGCTTATTTTAAAAACCACGGATTCTTTTCGAGAGGTTATCGAGCGCACCATTAAGAAAGTCCCCACCTTGCGGGGAATTACCGTTCTGAATCTCTTTTATGAACCTTCGACAAGAACGCGTATTTCCTTTGAACTTGCCGAAAAAAGACTTTCGGCTGATACCATTAATTTCTCGACTTCCACATCATCGGTGAAAAAAGGGGAGTCTCTTCGGGATACGGTACAAAATATCGAAGCGATGAAAATTGATATGGTCGTTGTGCGTCATAGTTCCACGGGTGTTCCTTATTATTTGACCCAATGTATGGATGCTAATATCATCAATGCTGGCGATGGAGCTCATGAACATCCTACGCAAGCGCTGTTGGATTTATACACTATCTGGAAAAAGTACGGCAAATTAGACGGTTTGCGCGTGGTTTTAGTCGGTGACGTAAAACATTCTCGGGTAATTCGTTCCAATATATGGGGACTAAAAACAATGGGAGCTTCCGTAGCTTTGTGTGGTCCGGCAACCCTTCTTCCTTACGAAGTGGAAGAATTCGGCTGTGATGTCTATACCAATATCGATGAAGCCCTCGATGGTGCCGATGTGGTCAATGTTATGCGTATTCAGTTAGAACGGCAGCAATTGGGGATGTTCCCCTCCCGAAGAGAATATACCAATTTATTTGGAATTAATAAGGAACGTTTAAAATTGCTCAACAAAAATTATACTATCATGCATCCCGGACCGATGAACCGAGGAGTGGAAATAACCAGTGAAGTGGCTGATGGTAAGCATTCGGTTATTTTGGAGCAGGTTACCAATGGTCAGGCAGTTCGTATGGCCGTGTTATATTTATTGTCCGGTCGCAAAGAGGAGGGAGAATAATTATGGCCAGCAAAAAGTACGATTTGGTTATCAAAAATGGTCGTGTGATTGACCCGGCTTTGGGCTTTGGTAAAGATGCTTACGTATTTATCAAAGATGGTTATATCAAAAAAATCGTTCCTCCTTCCGCCGCTGTGAAGCGCGAGTTAAAAAATTTTGATGAGCGTCAAATTGTCGATGCTCATGATAAATTGGTGGTGCCGGGATTGATCGATATGCATGTTCATTTGCGTGAACCGGGGTATGAAAGAGCGGAAACGGTAGCATCCGGTTGTCGAGCCGCCGCCGCCGGTGGTTTTACTTCTCTTTGTTGTATGCCCAATACCAATCCCTGTATTGATAATCAAGAAACGGTCAAATTTGTACAGGATAGAGCCAAAAGCGCCGATGCTCATGTTTATGTCATTGGAGCTATCACCAAAAATATTGCCGGTGAGGAACTATCGGAAATCGGTGATTTGTTCAATATCGGTGTCGTTGCCGTTACCGATGATGGCCACTATGTTCAAAATCCGGAAATAATGAGGCGGGCTTTGGAATATACCAAGATGTTTGATATTCCCGTTTTACAGCACGCTGAAGATGTTTATCTCTGCGCCGGCGGGGTGATGAATGAATCGTTTCAATCGACTCGCTTGGGGATGAAAGGTTCTCCTGCCGTGGCGGAAGAAATTGCCGTCTTGCGCGATATTGCTCTCTGTCGCTTTACCGGCGGACGTTTGCATATTCAGCATGTTTCCACCAGAGGTGCCGTGGAAGCTATTCGCAAAGCCAAACAGGAAGGAGTCAATGTGACAGCGGAAGCCTGTCCGCATCATTTTATCTTTACCGATGATGAGATTGCCAAGGGTTTTAACACCAATTTGCGCGTCAATCCCCCCCTTCGGACTGCCGAGGATAGAGATGCTGTGATTGAAGGATTGATTGATGGGACGATTGACTGCATTGCCTCCGACCATGCTCCCCATTCGGAAGAAGATAAAGACTGTGAATTTGACCTTGCTCCAGCGGGTATGATTGGTCTGGAGACCACTCTTGGTCTGGTAAAAACTTATTTAATTGACAAAGGTTATTTGAGTTGGGCGGATGCTATCAGAAAAATGACCTCCAATCCTTCAAAAATTTTGAAATTGGAAAGGGGAACATTGGAAGAAGGTAAAATTGCCGATATAACTATTATCGACCCCGATAAAAAATGGACTGTCGATGCTAATAAATTCCGCTCCAAATCGAAAAACTCTCCGTATATCGGTTGGAAATTATCCGGGAAGGTTTTCAAAACTATCTTGGAAGGGAAAATAGTATTTGAATAATTGGGTTTTCAGTTATGGCTGATGATGAAAAACCTATCTGAAAAATCTGTGTATGATTATTTTTTGATAAAACGATACGGCTTGAAAGACTTTTTCAGTTTATAAGCTATTTGGCGCGTAAAGCATTTATTATTCTAAAGCGTGCTGCTCGTACCGCCGGCAAGAAACCGCCGATGATTCCCATTACAAGGGCAAAAATTATGGCTTGAACGGCAATGCGAGGGGAAAGACGGAAGGAAAAAGCAAGTTCGGCGAAAGTGTCCCAATTGGTGGTGGATACTTCTATGAATCTCAAAAATGATGCCGTGATAAGCCCAATCAATCCCCCTATCAACGAAATGAACAATGATTCCGTTAGAAAAGCGAATAATACCGTAGTCCTGCTAAAACCTAAGGCGCGTAGGGTTCCAATTTCTACGGTTCTGTTAGCTACGGCGGCATACATGGTAATCATTGCTCCCACAATAGCTCCCAGAGAAAAAATGATGGAAATAATAATGCCGAGGATATTAATAAATAAAGTTGTGGAACTCGATTGGTCACGATAATATTCTTTTTCTCTTTTTACTTCCACATTTAGTCGGGGGTCATTTTCAAGTCGGGCTTTTAGACCGTCAAATTGATTAGATGATTTTAGTTTCATCGTCAATGAGGAGAAGACAGGGCGGCCAAAGGCGTCCATCAGTTGGTCGACATCACCCCATAACTCCGACTCAAAACCGGAACCGCCGGTTTCAAAGATACCGACAATTTTCCAATCCCTCATTCCAAAGTGAACGGTTTCACCCATACCGCATCCTTTGAAAGTAGAGGCGGCTTTGACACCGGCGATGACCTCCGAGGTGCCCGGGCGCCACATGCGTCCTTTGATAATCTTGAATTGCGGTCGTATTTCCAAAGACATGGGGGTGACTCCTCTAACGGGAACATTGCTGAACTTGCTATTGGAACGTTTGGGGAGATTGATCAATACCAATATTTCATTGGTCACCATGGGAGTGCCGTTGGAATCTATTTTTATTGCCGGGTCGGTTTTTATTATATTAGCCATACTTCTATAAATAATTGATTGTATTTCCGTTTGTGAGGCTCTTCGTATAACAATGGCGTTATCTTCCGCACCGGTATCTACCAAAGTTTGGTTTAATCCGTTGGAGAGCATAAGTACCGCCGTGAAGACAAAGACCACCAAAGCAATACCAAAGATGGTCAACGAGGAAGTTAGTTTGCGAGTGCTGATGTTTTTATAAGAATAATTCCACAGTAAGGGCATTTTTAAAAACCTTATTCTATAATTCTCAATCCGTCTACGATGGGGGTTTTGATTGCTTTCAAGGCGGGGAAAATAGCCGCCAAAAGACCAACCAAAAGAGAAGCCCCCAATCCCAAAATAACCGTTAAAATATCTACCTTAAACATGGGGAAGAAATTGCTCAAAGCCGTTCCCACCAAAATCTTGATAGGATAAGTAATAATAATACCGCAAACTCCCCCGACAGCGGCTATAAAAACAGATTCTCCAAAGATTAGACCAAGAATGTGTATTGATCTAAACCCCAATGTTTTCATCACCGCATATTCGGAAATACGTTCTCGGGCCGTCATAGCCATCGTATTTGCCAGAACCAATAAGATGATGCCGATCACTAAAATGGAAATGATTCTTAAACCTTCTACGATAGAACCTGCCATAGAGACAAAACTCAGTTGGAACGCTTCTTCCGTTTGTGTCTTAGTTTCCGCCAAAGAGTTTTTGAAAAGATTATCCACTTTTTTGGATATTTCCGCAGCTTTTGACGGATCATCGATTCTTAAAATAAAAGAGCCAACCTGTCCCGCTCTTTGCGGAGTTTCCTTTTTCATTCGCTCATCGAGGTAGTCATAACGCATAAACCAGGTCGCTTCGTCGGTGGTTTCTTTGGCGCCGGTATAAATGCCTCTGATGACAAAATCCCATTGGCCGGGGAAAACGCTTCCCGTTAATCTGATGGGATCACCGACAGACCATCCGAAACGGTCAGCCAGTTTGCGCCCCACGATGACAGCATTACGTTCTTTCATAAAGGCTTCTTTTTGTTGGGGAGGAATGAGAAATTCAGGGTATAAATCGAAATAAGTATCTTTGTCAACGGCAAATTGAGGGAAAAAGTTTTTTGCGTCTACATAGATACCACCAAACCATTGAGCATAGGTAATACCGGTTATTCCTTTTATTTTGGCAATTTTCTCTTTATAGGCGATAGGCAAACTGAAAACCAATGAAATCTTATTGGTGACCACCAGTCTATTGGGAGAAGAAGCCCTTGCCCCCGAATACCAGGCATCGATACTGGTGCGGATAATGACAAAAGCCATGACAGCAATGGCCAAGCCGAGAATCGTAAGGGAAGTGCGTAAAAAATGGCGGGTGGTGTTGCGTCTGATTAATTTCAGGAATTTCATCAGTCGTAAAGCTCTCCTTTATCAAGGTGCCTGATGATATGTGCTTTCTCTGCCGCTCTGGGATCATGGGTGACCATTATGATTGTTTTGTTAAATTCACCGTTAAGGCGCGATAACAGATTCATTATTTCTTCTTCCGATTGTTTATCGAGGTCACCGGTCGGTTCATCGGCAAGGATAAGATTGGGGTCGGTTACAATGGCCCGTGCAATTGCCACCCGCTGTTCCTGTCCGCCGGAAAGTTGGTTGGGATAATGTTTCATACGATCGCTTAAGCCTACGATCGAAAGAGCCGTTTCCACATGTTGGCGTCGTTCCTTTTTATTCATCTTCGTCAGGAGCAAAGGCAGTTCCACATTTTCAAAAGCGTTTAAAACGGGCATAAGATTATAAAATTGAAAAATAAAACCGATGTTTTGACTCCGCCAGCGTGCCAAGGCGTTTTCGGAAAGTCCGTCAATATGTTGTCCATTTACAATTACTTCGCCTTGGGAAGGTTTGTCGATACCGGCTATCAGATTCAGTAAAGTGGTTTTTCCGGAACCGGAGGGTCCCATTAATGCCAAAAATTCACCCTCGGCAATATTCAGGTTAATGTTATATAAAACGGGGATTTCCAAACTGTCTCGCCAGTATGATTTATATATTGATTGTAATTGTACAAAAACTTCCGACATATAGCCTCACTTATATATTTCAATTGGTGATTTCAATTTTTTGTCCGCTAACCATTTTCCCCGGAGGAGAAAGGACTACTTTATCGCCCACATTAAGACCGTTTTTAATCTCAACTTTATCTCCCAATTCTCTGCCTGTTTTGACGGGTACTTCTTCTACGCGATTTTTATTTATTCTAAAAACGACTTTTTTGTTATTACGAGAAGTGAGAGCATCCTTGTCTACGGCAATGACATTGGGTTCATTATTTTGAATTTGTAAACTATCCTCAAAGAAATTGATCCGCGCCGACATTTCCGGTAAAACGCGCTTATCGATTTTCAAAAATGCCACTTTGGTTAACACCGTTGCCCGGGTGCGGTCGGCGGTGGGAACGATTTTTTTCACCTGCCCGGGGTAAATGCGATGGGGATAGGCATCGAGAATAATATCGCATTTCTGTCCTACGAAAACTTTGTAAATGTTCGATTCGGAGACATCGGCTTCGATTTCGAGGGAATTCATATCGGCAAGAGTGACCACCGACCCTTTGGAGGTGGAAGAAGAAGCAAACGGTGCCACTACTTCGCCAACGTCAGCATTTTTAGAGAGAATAGTTCCGGAAAACGGAGCGCGAATAAATGTATTTTCCAAATCTACTTCAGCTTCTCTAACGGAAGCCTTCGCGGCGGCAACCGATGCCAGAGCTAATTGATAAGAAGTTTCCGCATTTTCCCATTGAGCCTCGGTAATCGAGCCGGAAGCATATAATTTCTTTTGACGTTCATAATTACGAAAAGCATTTAACGAATCGGCTTGAGCCTTCAATAAATTGGCTTTTTGAATATCGAGTTTAGCTTTGATATCGTCATTCTCCAACTCGGCGATAACTTCACCGGTAGCTACCGTATCCCCTTCTTCAAAATAGATATGTTTCAACCGTCCGGTTCCTTTGGAGGCAACTTCCGCTTTGCGTTGTGCCACCACATATCCCGAAGCGACTAAGCTGGCGTATGATTCCGAACCGACCAGATAAGTTACAGTACTGGTTTTAACCTTGGTTGCCGGAGTTACTTTTTCTTTTACGGCAAAAAAGGTAATGACAATGCCAACAAGGATGATAATCCAGATTATTAGGTACCATTTCTTACTACGGGGGCGATCGATATTTTTTTTGTTACGATCAATTTTTAGTGATGAAAGTTCGGAATTATTGTTTTGTTCCATTTTTTCTGTTTTTTAAAATTACCAGAGCAAATTTATCGCCCTAAATTACTGTTAATGTCAATAAATGTAAAGTTTATTTTAGAGAAACTATGTGAGATGAAAAGAGCGGTGTTTTAATTTTTTTTCTTACCAGATACCTAATAAATCTTTTGCCCCCTCCGAGCACATTTCTTTAGGATCCCATGGCGGATCCCACACCAATACCATCTCCACTTCGGTAACCCCATCAAGTCCTTCGACCGCTCGCTTAGCCATAGCCAACAGCATATCACCATAAGGACAGGCGGGGGTGGTCAAAGTCATTTTGATGGTCACTTTTCCCGTATCTTCAATGAGAATATCGTAAACCAAGCCGAGGTCAACAATACCAATCCGAATTTCAGGATCGTGGATAGGTTTCAAGGCTTCAATGACTTGTTCTTTGGTGGGAACAGGCATTATTCTTTTTCCTTATCTTCGGTGGAAATACTGGCTTTTGGGTGATTTTTCCCTTTTTCATAATTTTTAACACCTTCAATCAGAGTCATCCAAGCTAAAAGAGCACATTTAATTCTGACCGGGAAATTTCTGACTCCCTTCAAGGCATCCAAATCACCAAGGTCCTCGGGGAGGTTATCTACTTCCCCTTTCAGCATTTTTTTGACCACCTCGCTGATTTTTTTAACTTCGTCAAGTGATTTCCCCTTAATATATTCTGCCAGCATAGAACCCGAAGCTACCGAAATAGCGCATCCGTGACAATTGACATGTACATCTTTAACCTTGCCGTTATCCATATCCAATTCCATTTCGATTTCGTCACCGCAAGAAGGATTTTTCCCTTCCGATTCGATATCTTTTTTCTTAATCGGCTTTTTGCCACGGGGCGAACGGTAGTGGTCGAGAATTACTTCTCTATACATGTCATCAAGGGGATCACTCATACACCAAAATATTTCCTCATCTTTTTTAACGCTTCCACCAGCGCGTCAATATCATTTCTATCGTTATAAATATACAAAGAAGCGCGGGCGGTGGCAACCTTTTGTAAAATTTTCATCAACGGTTGAGCACAATGATGTCCGGCTCTGATAGCGATACCGCGAGAATCTAAAAAAGTACTGATATCGTGAGGATGGATTTTGGGGTCGGTAAAAGATATGGCTCCTCCGCGGTTGGTAACTTCCAGCGGTCCCTGGATTTCCAACCCATCAATTTGTGTTAATTGTTTCAGGGCATAATCAAGAAGAGTAATTTCATGTTGGCGGATATTTTCCATACCAATTTTTTCAAGGTAATGGAGAGTTTCATCAAAAGCTACCACCCCGGCGATATTGGGAGTGCCGGCTTCAAATTTGTGGGGAAGTTCCGCCCAAGTAATATTGTCAAAGGTTACCGTATCAATCATTTCACCGCCCATGTTAAACGGGGGCATGGTTTCCAAAAGTTCTTTTTTACCATAAAGGACACCCACGCCGGTAGGCCCCAGCATCTTATGGGCGGAAAAAGCATAAAAATCAACGCCGAGTTCTTTCACATCGACCGGTAAATGAGGAACAGCCTGAGCGCCATCCCCTAAAATAATCGCTCCTTTGTCATGAGCTAATTGTGCTAATTCAGCGATAGGGTTAATTGTTCCCAACACATTGGACATGTGAGTAACCGCCAGTAATTTCGTTTTGGAGGTGATAATTTTATCAATGTTACTTAAATCCAAGTAACCCGATGGTGTAACCGGAATTCGTTTGAGAAGGGCTTTTTTCTTTTTAGCCAGCATTACCCACGGTACCAAATTGGCGTGGTGTTCCATTTCGGTAATAACGATTTCATCGCCTTCGTTTATATTTTTTTCTCCCCAAGTATAAGCCACCATGTTTATGGCTTCGGTGGTGCCATTGGTAAAAATAATTTCTTCGGTTTTTACTCCGCCAATAAATTGGGCTACATGCTCACGGGTCTTTTCATAAGCGTTGGTTGCTTTTTCTGCCAAAGTGTGAAGACCGCGATGGATATTGGCATTTATGGTCAGGTAGAATTCATTTTGAGCATCAATAACCGATTTAGGCTTCTGAGTAGTAGCGGCATTGTCAAGATAGACCAAACGATGATTATTAATCGGTTGGTTTAAGATGGGAAAATCAGCTTTAATCTGATTTATGTCGAGAACATCTTTGTTGTCTTTGACAATTATTTCTTTGTTGTTAAGCTTTGCTTGCATAATAAATATCTTTCACTCTTTAATCTATAAAAACATAAATATCATTATTTTCAATCTTTAATTGATAAGTATCCAAAGGTACAATCGCCGGAGGAGCTTTGACTTCACCGGTCCGAATATCGAATTTGGCACCATGACGGGGACAGACAATTATATTGTCATCCAATCTTCCCGTGCTGATGGGAGCATTGTCATGGGTGCATTCATCTGCCAAAGCAAAGAAACCGTCATCATTATGACAGATTACAAAACGATGGTGCTTCAGTTCAAAAGCTTTTATTCCTCCTATGGGAATATCATCGACGCCAGTTACTTTTATGTATTCTCCCATCTATATATGCTCCAATCGTTCGGTTACATAAGTTTGAATTCTCTCTTGTAAATCCTTGGGTACTTTTTGAATGGTATTGTTTACAAAACCATTCACTATCATTTTTACCGCCTCCGTATGAGAAATGCCTCGAGAACACAAATAAAAAACCTGTGATAGGTCAACCGGTCCCACCGTGGCTCCATGAGAACACATAACATCTTCGTTCAATATTTCCAATTCAGGTATGGTCTCCGCTTTGGTGCCTTTATTGAGTAGAAGATTGCGGTTTTCCTGATAAGCTTCACAATTTTTGGCTTTATGGTCTATTCTTATCAAGCCCGTATATGCGGAAACCGCTTTATCGCTTAAGGCTACTTTGAAATTAATATTGGAAGTCGTTTGTCCGCTCAGATGCCGATGCAAAGTGTGATTATCGAAATGTTGACGATCAGAGCCGAATAATAATCCGTACATGTTACTATTTGCTCCGGGAGCGTTTAAAATAACACCGAAATTATGTTTTGATAGCGCTCCTCCAAAAGCCAGGGTGATGGTCAGCATATCGGCATTCTTTTCTACCAACGCGCGATGATTCAGATAAAAAGTTGCCGATGGTTGCTGTCTTTGAAGCATAATATAGCGAGTGCGACTGTTCTCCAAACCGAATAATTCCACCGCTCCGTTGGTGTAACTGGGTTCCTTGTTTTCATTTTGAGACCCGCCGCCATATTCATCAATGACAGTTAGTTCGGCGTTTTCTCCGACAACGATTAACAGTCGGGGGAACTGAACGGAATTAGCCAATCCGGATTCGCGAAGCAAATGAATGGGGTTTTCTATGGTCACATTCTTGGGAATATACATGAAAATACCGTCATTCCATAACGCCCCGTTTAAGGCTTCGAATTTACCCGTGTGGCTGTTCACTAAACGATATAGATATCGTTCCACCAAATCGTGATGTTTCTCTACCGCTTCCGAGAGCGTGGAAATTACTATTCCTTGTGCGGTGAGTTTTTCTATGCCGTAAAAATTGATGGTTTTCCCGCCTAAGTCAGTTGCCAAAGCGGCGAGGTTACCTTCCTTGAGATGGTTTAATTCCATTTTTTCGACAGCATCATAACCTTCGTTAAAAGCCATATCGACTGCTTTTTCACGGTCTATGGTAAATTTATTAGGATCGGTATAACGCCATAAATGAAGGCTACGTGAGGGAAGAGGGGTGCGGTTATAGGCTTCTCGGGAAGCATATCTTTTTTCTTTTAACCACAGCGGTCCGCGTTCCAATTCGGGAATGATGTCGGGTATTTTTATGTCATTATTCTTATTCATAATTTATTGCCTTTCTTCTATCCTACGGAGCCTTCCATTTCCAGTTCAATTAAGCGGTTTAATTCGACCGCATATTCAAGGGGTAATTCCTTGGTGAACGGTTCCATAAAACCGTTGACGATTAACAACCGTGCTTCATCTTCCGTCAATCCACGGCTGGTCAGATAGAAAAGCTGTTCTTCGGCAACTTTGGAAACCCGAGCCTCGTGTTCCACTCTAACTTGTTCATTGTCGATTTCCATAGTGGGATAAGTGTCGGAACGGGCATCTTCGCCAATCAATAAGGCGTCGCATTCCACCGATGCTTTACTATTAATGGCATTTTTATGGATTTTGACCAAACCTCGATAGGAAGCTCGTCCTTTTCCTTTGGAAATTGATTTGGAAGTTATCCGTGAGGAAGTGTTGGGGGCGGCGTGAATTATTTTCGCTCCCGCATCCTGATGCTGACCGGTGCCGGCAAAAGCCACCGAAAGAATTTCACCCCGAGCGCCTTCACCTACCAGTTGGACACAAGGATATTTCATCGTTAGCCGCGAACCGAGATTACCATCCACCCACTCCACAGTGGCGTTTTTATGCGCTTGAGCTCTTTGGGTAACCAAATTATAAATATTATTCGACCAGTTTTGTATCGTCGTATAACGGATATAAGCTCCTTCCAGAGCGATGAGTTCGATAACTCCCGAATGAAGCGAATCCGTGGAATAAATGGGAGCGGTACATCCTTCGATATAATGAACGCGCGAACCTTTATCGGCAATGATTAAAGTCCTTTCGAACTGTCCCATATTTTCGGCATTGATGCGGAAATACGCTTGTAAAGGAATCTTGACATCAACACCGGGAGGAATATATAAAAAAGAACCGCCTGACCACACGGAGGTATTTAAAGCGGCATATTTATTGTCGGTAGCCGGGATAACCGTACCGAAATATTTTTTGACCAGGTCCCCGTGCTTTTGAAGGCCAGTATCCATATCGAGAAATATGATGCCTTGTTTTTCAAGGTCTTGCTTCATTGAATGATAAACGACTTCCGATTCATACTGAGCGGAGACGCCGCCTAAAAATTTGCGTTCCGCTTCGGGGATGCCGAGTTTATCGAATGTTTTTTTGATATATTCGGGAACATCATCCCAACTGTGTTGCTGTTTTTCAATGGGTTTCATAAAATAGTAAATATTATCAAGGTCTAATTCGTTGAGCATTTCGGTGTTGCCCCATTGAGGAATAGGTTTGGAAAGAAAAATATCCAAGGCTTCATGCCTTTTTTGTGCCATCCACTTGGGCTCTTTTTTCATTCGCGAAATCATTTCCACCACTTCATGATTGATGCCCTTGGCGCCTTTATGGAAATAGTTAACCGGGTCGTGGAACCCGTATTTGGCGGCATAGTCTTCGTTTAAAGCAGATAATTCTTTATTTTGTCGTTTGATGGATTCGGACATAATCACACCTTCGCTTTTTGACGGATTTCATTTTCAACCCAATCGTACCCGGATTCTTCCAATTTCAGAGCAAGTTCTGGTCCTCCCGATTTGACAAAACGCCCATCCATCAAAACATGGACAAAATCAGGTTTTACATAGTTTAGTAGACGCTGATAATGAGTCACTAAAAGGATACCATTTTCTTCGTTGTGAAAGCGGTTGATTCCTTCCGAGACAGTTTTTAAAGCGTCAATATCAAGACCGGAGTCGGTTTCGTCAAGTAAAGCGATTTTGGGATTTAAGATACTCATTTGAAGAATTTCCACCCTTTTTTTCTCGCCGCCGGAAAAACCATCATTGAGATAGCGGGTGGCGAAGGAAGGGTCGATGGAAAGATTTTTCATCTCCGCTTTCAATAATTTTCGGAAATCAGACATATCTGCATCTTTACCGCGATGGGCTTTAAGAGCTGTTCTTAGGAAATTAGCCACCGAGACGCCGGGAATGGCCGTAGGATATTGAAAAGCAAGAAACATTCCCGCTCGCGAGCGTTCATCGGCACTCATCTCTTTAACATTTTTACCGTTTAAAGATACCTCCCCTTTGGTGATAGTGTAATCAGGATGCCCCATTAAGGCGTTGGAAAGCGACGATTTCCCCGAACCGTTTGGTCCCATAACGGCGTGTATTTCACCCTTGTTAATGGTCAACGATACGCCTTTGACAACTTCCTTTCCTTCCACTTCGACATGGACATCTTTGAAAACAAACAGGGGCTTTTTATCTGACATTATATTTTTCCTTTTTAATAATTAATTACTTTCCATATTTAGTTCTTTATTCTTTTTAGCGATTTCATCGAAAGTCGAGTTTAGCCTGCCGGAAATTTCTGTGTCTGACAAAGAAACTTTTGACTCAATTTCGGTAGTGTTACCCAAAGCTGGTTTTTCGATTATATCTTGCAAAGAATTATTGCTTAAAAACTCTTCCACTATTTTTGATAGCCCAACGAGAGTGTAATGGACCGAACAATTATTTGTATGAACACATTTATCTTTTAAACCGGAAAATTTTAGACAATGATTGGAATCAATCAATGGTCCCCCCAAAGCCGTAAGAACTTCCAAAAGATTAATTTCTTCTGGAGTACGGGCGATACAAAAGCCGCCCTTGCGCCCCCTGACAGCTTTTACCAATCCCGTTTTCCTTAAAATAGATAATAATTTCGAAGTATAAGGGATGGAAAGGCCTTCCAATTGGGCAATTTCAGTTATTGATAATTGACCGTCTAACCCAACTTTAGCCAAGCTAATCAAACATCTTAGGCCATATTCTTCAAGAGCTGTTATTCTCATAATATTTCCATTAACAAATAGTTAATTTAAAAATCTACTAACTATACGAAAACCATACAAATATGTAAAGTATTATTTTTAACTATAAAATAAAAAAAATGTTCCCTTTTCTTGTCAATTTATAGATACTTTTTTATTAT